>JAUMYC010000086.1:0-6300 GCA_030528845.1 Eubacteriales bacterium | reverse complement strand
GGGCTTGTACCTTCTGGCGTGCCACCTCTATTTTTTTTTTTTTTTTTTGGGGGGGGGGCTTTTCTTTATAAAAAACGAAGCCCTCCCCGCACCCCTCCCAAAGAAATCAATTTTCAAAGCTTATTCAAAAGGATTGGGCTGTCTTTTTCAGGATGAGCTTTTCTTTGGAGAATGAAAAGCCCTCCCCGTACCCCTCCCAAAGAAATCGTTTATGGGCTTTTCAAATCCAAACATAAACAGCGCGCCAAACATACTCGGCACGCTGCTTTTTTAATTTCGTTTCAAAGGGGCTTGAAACATCCCATTATCGGTTTCTTTTTAGAGGGGTTTGGGGAGACCTTTTTCTTTTCCCAAAGAAAAAGGTCTCCCCAAACATTCTCCCGTCCCCCGTCACGCAAGCTCGGCGTCCACATATGCGGGCAGATGATCGGACGCGAGCGTCTGCACGGTGGTGAATTCGCCGCAGGCAAAATGCTCCGAGGCGAAGATATAGTCGATCTTGCTGCAGGCGTCCCGCGCCGGGAAGGTGAACGGCTCCGCGCCCGCGGTATCGCGGATCTTTTCGCGCAGTTTTGCGATCAGATCGTTATCCGGCAGGATGTTCAGATCTCCCATGAACACGGCGGGCATGTCGCTGCGCAGCATGGAGAGCACGGTCTCGACGGCGCGCTCCTGCTCGCCGCGCGTGAGGCCGAAGTGGCAGGTGAGCGCCTGCACGGGGCCTTTGTCGGTCAGCACGATGGCCTCAAGCACGCTGCGGGGCTCAAAGCGGCGTTCGCGCTCCTCTTCGGGCACGTCCGGCACGGGCACGACCCGCGAAAACGAGATCGGAGCGCGGCTGAGGATCGCGTTACCGTATTCCCCGCCGTTGTAGTAGATCGCCCGGCCAAAGCGCCAGTACATCCCGGCCTCGTCGGCGATCTCCTTCGCCAGCTCTTTTCCGCCCACGTCTATCGTGCGCATGCGCACCTCGTTGAGCGCGCAGATCTCCGGCGCAAGCTCGCGCACGACCTGCGCGATGGCGGGAATGTCCAGCACATTGTCCATATTCTTTCCGGAATGGATATTGTAGCTCATCAGGCGCATCTGTTTTTCCTCCCCGAACGTACGTTTCTTTCATTATAACACAGCGCATTCCTCCCGGCAACGCGCATATTTGCGGCCCGGCGCGCGTATCCTACATAGCGAACACGGGCATAGATCGCCCGCTGCGATAAAAGGAGGACAAGCTGTTATGAAGACGTTTCTCGCCCTGATCCTGACCGTGGCGCTGGCCTTTGCGCTGGCCGCATGCTCCGGCGGCGGCAAGATCGGCACGCCCACGGCGGAGCCCAGCATCGCGCCCGTCATCACGCCGAGCGCAACGGCGGCGCCCACGGAGGTGCCCGTGCTCACGCCCGGGCCGGACATCCTCGATGCCACCGCCGCGCCGACCGAAGAACCCGGTATCGAATAAACGAGAGGCCACCGGCGCGACCGGTGGTCTCTCGTTTATCGCGTCTGCTCCGCGCTTCGGGACGATCTCCTTTGCGCACAGAAAAAAGCGCCCGTTTCCAAGCGGAACGGGCGCTTTTCTTTCGGGCGAAACCGCCCGCGGGTTACAGTGCATATCAACGCATATACGAGGCGCTGGATGTACCGTGTGTCCTTTTCTTAGCCGCGGCGGGCTGCGAAGCACTCGCTGCAGTAGATCGGACGGTCGCTCTTGGGGATGAACGGAACCTTGGTGGGCTTGCCGCACTCGGCGCAAACGGTTTCGAACATCTCGCGCGGTTCGCCGCTGGCGGCGCCGTTGCTGCGGCTCGCCTTGCGGGCGTCTCTGCAGGGCTTGCAGCGGGTGGGCTCGTTCTGGAAGCCGCGCTCGGCGTAGAACGCCTGCTCGCCGGCGGTGAACACGAACTGTGCTCCGCAATCCCTACAAGTGAGAGTCTTGTCCTCGTACATGATGGTTTCCCTCCGTTGTATTATGGTCGGATATGCGAAAAACGGCTGACCTGGTTTTTACCCCCACACCCGCCGGCTGGGACGTTCGCTCATGGGACGCATGTCCTCCCACTAATAGCCCTCTCAGCTCTTTTCGGCTGGCCGGTCTTACTTCTAGGCCGCACTATGATCGCCGGCGCTTTGGCCGGCTTACGTGGATCGCTTTGCCTGCGACTGGCATCGACTTTCAACCACAGACCCGTCGATTCGCACTCCAACGATATTATAGTATATAAAATGCATTTTTTCAAGTCAAAAATAACATTTTGTTTACTTTGTCGAAACTAACCTTAACGCCGCTCCTGCATTTATTCATTTTGCATAAGGCTTTCGCATCATTTTTCTATCTGTATTTTGTTCGCGGACAAGTGTCCAGCAAAAGCCGCCGCTGACACACAGGCCGCGCCGTTTGCATAAAGCACTTTTGCGCAGGAATTAACAGTCGTGCCCGTGGTGACGACGTCGTCGATGAGGAGCAGCCGCTTGCCGATGATCTGTTCCGCCCCGGAGCGCAGCGCAAAAGCGCCTTCCATGCCCTTTCGCCGAGCCTCGCCCTTTTGGCGGGCCTGCTGCTTGGTGTTGCGCACGCGCGCAAGCCCCGTAAAGACGGGCACGCCGCTCAGGCGCGAGAGCTCCTGCGCCAGAGAGAGCGCATGATTTCTGCCGCGCTCGCGCAGGCGCGCCGGATGCATCGGCACGGGCACGAGCCGGTCCACCCGGCCGAACGCCCCGCCCTCCAGCAGCCCCAGCATGCGCTCGGCCATCCAGCCGGTCATGCGGTACACGCCGCTGTATTTCATCTCCATGACAGCCGCGTCGACCGGGTGGGCATAGCCGTAGCAATAGCGCACAGCTGCGACGGCGTCCGCCGGCCAGTCGGCGCAATGGGTGCAGGCGCCGTCGGTCTCCACGCCGCAGCGCGGGCAGATGCGCCTGTCCTGCATCGAAAGCGCCTCCAGCGCACGCGCGCAGTCTTCGCACAGCCAGCGCCCGCCTATGCCGGAAAGATCGCCGCAGCCCACGCACACGGCCTGCTCGGGATAGAGCAGCTGCAGCACGCTCTCCCGGATCTCTCGGAATTTCTGCATCGTCCGTTCACTCCCTGCGCATGCCCTGCGCCAGCTCCGTCATGCGGGCCAGCCTCTCGGCCAGGCCGCTGTAGCGCTGGGCGACATGATCGTTTTTTACCATGGCGGAGACGCACGCGCCCCGCCCCACCAGCACCACGAGCTTCTTGGCGCGGGTCACGGCGGTGTAGAGCAGATTGCGCGTCATGAGCATGGGCGGGCCGGAGACCAGCGGCAGCACGATGCAGTCAAACTCGCCGCCCTGGCTCTTGTGCACGCTGATGCAGTAGGCCAGCTCCAGATCGTCCAGCTCCGCGTCGTCATATTCCACCAGCCTGTTTTCGTCGAAGAGCACCTTCAGGCTCCTGCTCTCCTTGTCCACCTGCGCGACAAAGCCGATGTCGCCGTTGAACACGCCCTTGCCCTCCTGCCCCTCACCGAGCCATTCCTTCTGATAATTATTGCGGATCTGCATCACGCGGTCGCCCGGGCGGAAGACGGAATCTCCCCAGCGCAGCTCGTTTTCCTGCCCGTCTGCGGGGTTGAGCGCCTGCTGCAAAAGCGCGTTGAGCCGCCAAACGCCCGCGTCGCCCTTTTTCATGGGCGCCATGGTCTGAATGGCAGTCAGCGGGTTCGCGCCCAGATAGCCGGGCAGCCTCTGCGAGACGAGGCGCACGACGGCCTGCGCGGCCTCGGCGGGGGTGTCGTAGCGCTCGAAGAAGAAATCGCTGTCTTTTCCGTTGCACACGGGCATTTCGCCCGCGTTGATGCGGTGCGCATTGTCCACGATGCGGCTGCCGTCGCCCTGCCGGTAGATGCGCGTGAGAAAAATGACCGGGGCGACGCCGCTGCGGATGAGATCGGCCAGCACGTTGCCCGCGCCCACGGGCGGGAGCTGGTCTTTGTCACCCACAAAGACGAGGCGCACGCCGGGCCGCAGCGCGCGCAGCAGCGCCCGCATGAGCTGCAGGTCCACCATGGACACCTCGTCCACGATCACGACCTGTGCGTCGATGGGGTCGAGCTCGTTTTTGAGAAAGCTGCCTTCCTCCCCGCCGTATTCCAGCAGACGGTGGATGGTCTTCGCCTCGCAGCCGGAGGCCTCGCTCATGCGCTTGGCCGCCCTGCCCGTCGGCGCGCAGAGCACCGTCTTGCCCGCGAAGGAGAGCACCTCCAGCATGCAGCGGATGCAGGTGGTCTTGCCTGTGCCGGGGCCGCCCGTGACGACGGTGAGCCCGCCCTCCGCTGCGGCGAGCACGGCTTCCCGCTGCTCCTTCGAGAGCGCCATTCCGCTGTTTTTTTTCATAGCGCGCCACGCGCTCCTCCGCGTCGGCGGGCGCGTTTTCCGCCTTGCGCACGCAGAGCTCGGCCAGCCGCTGGGCGACCTCCGTCTCCGCCTCATACATGCGCGGGTTGTACACCGCGTCGTCCTCGCCCACGCTCTTGCGCAGCAGCTGCCCCTGCAAAATGAGCTCGCGCGCGGCCATGTCGGCCTGCTCCGCGCTCGTGCGCAAAAGCCGCGCCGTTTCCTCCACCAGCAGCGCATAGGGCAGATAGCAATGCCCGGCGGAGGCCGTCGCCTCGCCCAGCGCATAGAGCACGCCCGCGCGCAGCCGGCCCGGGTCGTCCTCGGCCACGCCCATGCTGCGCGCAAGGGCGTCTGCGGTGACAAAGCCCACGCCCCGGATGTCCGTCACGAGCCGGTAGGGCTGATGGCGCACGATCTGCGGCGCGTTCGGGCCGTACGCCTTGTAGACGCGCTCAGCCAGCTGCGCCGAGAGGCCGTAGGTCTGCAAAAACACCATCGTCTGGCGCATTTCCCTTTTCTGCGCGAAGGATTCGGCAATCTGCGCGGCCTTTTTCCGGCCGATCCCGGGGATCTGCGTGAGCCTGTGCGGCTCGTTTTCGAGCACATAAAAGGCCTCTTTGCCAAACGCGTGCATGATCAGCTTGGCCGTGGCCGGGCCCACGCCGCGCACATTGCCGCTGGCCAGAAAGCGCTCCATGCCGGCCTTGCTGTCCGGCAGGCTCAGCTCGCAGGAGCTGATGCGCAGCTGCATGCCGTATTCGCCATGCTCCACCCACTCGCCCTCCACCGCGGCCTGTTCGCCGACGCTCACCTCGCCGAGCGTGCCCACGGCGCAGATGCGGTCTCTGCCCGCCTTGAGCACGATCACCGCATAGCCGTTTTCCTCGTTGCGGAAGACGATCTCCTCCACCGTACCTTCATACCGCGCCATCCAAACGCCCTCCGCTCTTCTTGCCGTTGCTTCGTTCTCTCTTACTATTATTATACGCATTGTGATTCGTTTTTGCAAAGCCTCCGGCGCGGTTTGTCCAAAAGACACGAAAAATAACGAAAGGATGCGGCGGGAGCGCTTGTGCGCCGCATGGGCGCAGGGCTATAATGTCGGCTGTTCATTACAAGCGGAAAGGGCGTATCGCGCATGTCCAAAATGATGGCCAAGCGGCTTTTCATGTCTCTGTTCGGCGTCTTCCTCACCGGCGTGACCGTCGGCTTTTTCCAGATCGCAGATCTGGGCGCCGACCCGTTCACCTGCTTCACCCTCGGCTGGGCGAATATCTTCGGCACCACCTACGGCGCGATCTACCCCTTCGTGACGGGCGCGCTGCTGATCATCGATTTCTTCTTTGACCGCAGCCGCATCGGCATCGCGACTCTGCTCAACCTCTTCCTCATCGGCGTGGTGGCGGATTTCTTTTACGAGGCGTTCAGCGGCTTTGCCCTGTTTGCGACGATCTACGGCCGCGTGGGCCTGCTCATCTTCACTCTGCTGATCCTCTGCATCGGCTCCTCGCTCTATTTCACGGCAAACCTCGGCGTTTCCGGCTACGACGCCGTTTCGCAGATCATCGCCCAGCGAACGAAATGGCCCTTCCGCTTCTGCCGCATCGGCACAGACGTCATCTGCGTCGTCTTCGGCCTGATCTTCGGCGTGGCCTTCGGCGACCGCGTGGGCTTCGGCACCATCCTCACCGCCTTCTGCATGGGCCCGGTCATCCAGCTCTTCAACGACCACCTCTCCGGCCCGTTGCTCTACGGCAAGGAATTCAAAAAAGCCGAGCGCTGAAAACACCATAAAAAGGACTTCCGCAATGACGAGCGTCCTAAAACAGCTGCACTCCCGGCAGGATGATCTGCCGGGAGTGTTCTTGTAAAGGTTGTTCGATTCAGCACCGCACCAAAGCCTCCCCTGTGTAAGGGGAGGCGCCCCGCAGGGGCGGAGGG
>JAUMYC010000085.1 GCA_030528845.1 Eubacteriales bacterium | reverse complement strand
TAGGGGCAGCGCCCCTATCGTTCCCCCTTAAACGGGAGTCCAGAGGGCAGCGCCCTCTGGCAGAGGTGCAGGGGACGGAGTCCCCTGCAAAGGCGCCGAAGGCGCAACGGGGTGTCCAGAGGGGCAGAGCCCCTCTGGCAGGGCGCCGGGCCGCAGCCCGGCGCAACAGGGGTGCAGGGGGCAGAGCCCCCTGCCTGAACACCTCTACGCCTCCTCCGCCATCAGCCGCTGCACCAGCCGCTTCACGCGTTCGCGCGCCTCGCTCTCCATAGCGGCCTCGTCGTCCCCGCAGGCGGCACTGTCTCCCATCATTTCCACAAACTGGCTCACCTTCAGGCCCAGCGCGTCCTGCATATCGCGGTCGGAGCCCTTCGGGCTGACCAGATAATAACAGGCGATGGAATCCTGCTGGCCGATGCGGTGCGCGCGGTCCTCCGCCTGCGAATGCACCGCGGGCGACCAGTCCAGCTCGCCGAAGACCACGCATGTGGCCCGCTGCAGGTTCAGCCCGCTCGCGCTGCGCAGGCTGATCACGCAAAGATCCGTCCCCCCGGCCATAAATTTCGCGGCGGCGGCGTCCTTTTGGGCCTCGGTCTCGCGCCCCGTGATAAACACCGGATGCAAACTTTTGAGCTCCTGCTTGTACAGATCCATCACCGCGTGGTGATGCGCAAAGAGCAGCACCCTTTCCCCGCCCTCGATGAGCGAACGCACGAACGCCGCCACATACTGCGCCTTGGCAAGGCCCGTGGCCTGCCTTTCCCTCTGGCACACCTGTTCCTCAAGGATCGCCCTGCGCGATTCGTCCGTCACGCTGCGCAGCTGGCGCAGCATGTCCATGGCCGGCAGCATCATGGAGCGATACACGCTGTCGTCCCAGTCGATCTCCTGCACGAGCCTGCGCTTGGGCGGCAGCTCGGAAAGCACGTCCCTCTTGAGCCGGCGCAGCATAACGCCCTCCCTGCGCAGATATTCGCCCAGGAGCTCCGGCTTTTGCACCACGTTCGTGTTGTAGCCGTAGCACCATTCGCGCGTGAAGCTCTCCCAATCGCCCAGAAAGTGAAAATCGAGGATGTTCACCACGTTCCAGATCTCGCCGCCCGTGTTGTAGATGGGCGTGCCGGAGAGGCCGAGCACATTCGTACAGGCGCTCGAGAGCAGGCTCGCGGCGGAATATTTGCTCGTGCCCGCGCGCCGCAGCTCCTGGATCTCGTCAAAGACGACCGTCTGAAAGCCCAGCTCCGGCAGCACTTCCTTCCAGCCGCGCAAAAGCAGATAATGGATGAGATAGATCTCGGCGTCGGGCAGCGGATAGGGCGTCAGCCCGCGGATGACATGCACGCGCGGCGTTTCCTCGCTTTCCAAAAAACGCTCGGTCTCGCGCGTCCAGTTGCGCACCAGATGCGGCGGTGCGACCACCAGCGCCGGATATGAGGCCGTCGCTGCCAGAAACGCCAGCGCCTGCACCGTCTTGCCCAGACCCATCTCGTCCGCCAGCAGGCAGCGCCTGTTCGTCAGCAGAAACGCCAGCCCTTCCTTTTGAAATTCCTTCAGCTCGCCTGCGAAGCTGCCCGCCGGCGGGGTCGCGCTCTGCGGCGCGCGCATGGCCTCCTGCCTGCGCGCGGCATATTCCCGCGCCTCCTCCAGCGCCTGCTCCCAGCGCGCCCGGTCGCTCTCTTTGATTTCCAAAGGATAGCGCAGCATCAGCCAGTTCAGATCGCCCACCACGCGCCTGTGCGCCGTGAAGCGCGCCACGCCGCGCCCGCGCCCGTCGCAGCCCGGGAAGAGCCGCTTGGCCAGCTCCGTCACGCAGGGCTCGGCCTTGATCGTCCAGCATTTCGAGCGCCGGTTATAGGAGAGCGTGCCGTAGACATGCGCGGGCTCGGCCTCTCCGTCCCGCAGATACGCGGGCATGATGAACCTCTCCTCCTGCGTCACGGCAGCGCCACCCCCCAAAGCCTGTTTAGAGAAAAAATGACCACCTGTTTCCCGCCGATCCTCTCCGGCACATGCAGCGCGCAGGGCGCCACCAGCACCAGCGCGTCCATCTCCGGCGAGGCCAGATAGCGCGCGCACTGCGCAGCGAGCCGCGCGCGCGGCGTTTTGCCCTTTTTGATCTCGATGCCGATGCGCCCGCAGAGGAAATCCACCCGGCAGCGCGGCGCGACGACGGCCTCGTGCTTTGCCTGCAAGCCCGCCGCGGCCAGCGCCTGCGCCACGGCCTCGTGCAGCTCCTGCTCCTCCGGCGCGGCCTTTTTGACCCGGATGCGCCCCAGCGCCCCGAGCACCGCCTGCATCTGCTGCCCGTCCTCCCGCATCGCCCCGAGACCTCCCTTGCCCGCGCTCCCGCTTTTTTCCCGTTCCCGTCTATTATACATCATTTTCGGCATACAACTGTTATATATTTGAAAGAAATCCACCCCCGCCCTTGCGTGCAAAAGGGCGAACTGTTAAAATGGAAAGACTTGGATCCGTAAAGAAATATATCCCGCCCCGCGCCGAACGGGGCGATCGTTTCAGGAGGAATCCCCCGCATGCGCACCACTCTTCGCACCGTCCGGCGCATTTTCATCCTGTGTATGCTCGCGCTTGCGCTCGCCGCCTGCTTCTGCGTCGCTTCCGCGCAGATCAGCCGCACGGGCTATATCTCCACCTTCCGCCTGCTCGAGGGCGAGCCCGTCTTCGGGGAGGATACGCACTACAAGCTCTCCATCCGCAAGGGCGGGCAGGTTGTCGCCGAGCTGACCGACCTTTCCACCGGGGAAAAAGCCCTCGTGCTCGACAGGGCCTATTCCTCCGGCGCGAATATCCTGCTGACCGTGCCGGGCGAGCTGATCGCCCCGGAGCGCAGCTACGCCCTTTCCGTGCGCCATCTTTACGACGGGCGCGTCATCGGCGAGGCTTCCCATACCTTCGCCGCGACTCTGCCCGCCGCGCGCATCGACGCGCTCAGCGTCACCTCCTCCTTCCGGCCGCAGGAGGGCGAAACGCTTGAGGTCGCCTTTTCTCTGCCGGACGACGCCTATGTCACTGCCGTCGTCAAAAACGCCGGCGGCGCGCAGGCAGCCGTCCTCGCAAGCGGCGCGCCCATGCAGGCGGGCGAACATCGCCTGCAGTGGAACGGATTTCTCGCCGACGGCTCTCTCGCGCCCGGCGGCAGCTACACCGTCGAGCTCTCCTGCTCGAACAAGGGCGGCGCAAGCCCCGTCGTCAGCGCGGCCTTCCTCCTCTCCGGCGATACCGAGCAGGTGCTCTCCGGCCGCGTGCAGGGCTCCATCCGCTCTCTGCTGCTGCCCGAGCGCCCGGAGGACAGCCGCAGCCCCGTCTTCGTCCTCAATGCCGACCGCGCGGGCCGCTACACGCTCAAGCTGCGCGACATGGCCACCGGCTATTCCGTCAAAATGACGGGCGAGCTGCGCCCCGGCGCAAACCGCATCGCGATCGACATGCCGCTCACGGGCGGGCATGAATACATGCTGCAGATCATTGAGCAGGTCTCCGGCAGCACCGTGGGCAAGGGGCAGATCGGCTTCGTCGCCTGGATCGACCGGCCCTCCGTCTCCATCAGCGCGCCCGCAAGCCTGCGCGCGGGCTACGGCGCGGCCCTGCCCATCACCTACACCACCGGCACCACCAGCTCCATCACCCTCTTCCTCACCGACGAGGCCCGCGCCAATACCTATTGGTCCGCCACGCTGGACGGCCTGCCCGCCGGCACAGGCGTGTACCATTGGAACGGCCGCGCCGCCGACGGCTCTCTGCTGCCCGAGGGAGACTACCTCCTGCACTGCGAGAGCACCAACGCCGCGGGCCGCGCCTCGGCTGCGCCGCTCTCCCTCTCCTATGAAGGCGAGATCGACCGCTACGGCGTGCCGACGACGCAGGGCGCCATCACCTTCTTCGCCCCCGCGGGCGACCCCACCCCCGCCGAGCGCACGAGCGTGCGCATGCGCGTGCGCACGAGCACCGAGGGCACCCTGAAGCTCACCCTGCGCGACGTCACCAACGACGGCAGGGCCGTCCTCGTCTTTAACGCCTATGTCTCCGCCGGGGAAAAGATCGTCACCATCCCCGCCGAGTATTTCCGCGCCAATTCCTACGAGGTGCAGGCCGGGCTCTATGTGAAAAATCAGCTCGCGGGCAAGGCGAACGCCTTCCTGCAGCCGCGCATCGTGCCCCCGGAGGTCACAGGCTTTCAATGCTCCGACACCTTCGAATCCAAATGGGGCCATGCCTACGACTTCTCCTTTGACCTCGCCTCCACCGGCTATCTCCACGTGCGCGTGGAAGACCCGGCCAAGCAGACGATCGTGCGCTATCTGAGCAATTCGGAATATTGCTCCGCCGGGCATTACGCCTTCTCCTGGGACGGCTGCGACGAGAGCGGCAATATGGTCCCGCCGGGAGACTATCAGATCGTCGTGGCCTATGTGGACTGCTACGAGACCACCTCCAACTTCGTGGTACATCCGCTGCGCTTCGAGGGACCGCAGTATCCCGAAGGGGTCTACGGCTATGCGATCGTGGGCCGCGGCACGCATAAAACGCCCATCCACATCTACCGCGAGCCCAACGGCTCCACCTTCGCCGTCACCTACGGCATCTCCGCCGCCTTCGAGGTGCTCGAGGATCTGGGCGACTGGCTGCTCGTGCGCACCAGCGGCACCGTCGGCACGCCCGTCGTCGGCTATGTCAAGGCCGACCGCCTGCAGAAGATCGCCATCACCTCGCCCTACCGCATCGAGGTGAACATCGCGCGCAGCGGCCCGAACAAGCAGACCATGTATGTCTACAAGGACGGCGCGCTCATCGACCGGTTCAAGATCTCCTCGGGCAAGGCTGCGGGCTCCACGCCCACGGGCGTGTTCAACCTCAACAACCGCAAGCCCTATTTCACGGTGCTCGGCGGCGGCGGCATCTGCTATGACACCCTGCGCGTCGTCGGCGGCGTGTGTATCCATCGCATCCCCGAGATCGGCGGTAGCTATGCAACCACCGAGCCTTTGCTGGGCAGCCCCGCTTCCCACGGCTGCATCCGCGTGCCCGTCGAAAAGTCCACTTGGCTCTACGAGGCCATCCCGGACACCACGCCCATCATCATCTATTCCAAATAACGCGCCCTTTCCCGCCTCGCCGGCCTTTTCCCCCGGCGGGGCGATCTTGCAGGAAAAAGGAGGCTCCCCCGCTATGAAGGCATACCTGATGGAAAAATCCGCCCGGATGGGCCGCGCGCTGAGCGAGAGGCAGGCCGCGCAGATCTGCGCCTATCACGAGATCCTCGTCGAGGTCAACAAGAGCCTGAACCTCACGCGCGTGCCCGACACCATGGCCGAGGCCGCCGACCGCAACTATCTCGATTCCCTCGCTCCGTGGCTGATGACAAACTGGCTGGACAAGGCCGAGAGGCTGCTGGACGTGGGCGCGGGCGCGGGCTTCCCGGGCCTTCCGCTGGCCATCGCCCTGCCCGATACGCGCGTGGTGCTGCTCGACAGCCTGCGCAAGCGCGTCGATTTCATCAACAGCGTCATCAAGGAGCTCGGCCTCAACGCCGAGGCGGTGCATTTCCGCGCAGAGGAAGCCGCCAAGCGCCCGGAGCTGCGCGAGCGCTTCTGCGCGGTGACGGCGCGCGCCGTGGCCGCTCTGCCCACCCTCTGCGAGCTGACGCTGCCCTTCGCCCGTGTGGGCGGCGCGTTCATCGCCTATCACGGCCCGAAGGCGGACGAGGAGCTGCCTCTGGCAAAAGAGGCCATCCGCATCCTCGGCGGCGGCGCGGTCGAAGCGCGCAAGGCGCCCATGCCCGAGCGCGACTGGGACCATCGCCTGCTGCGCATCGCCAAGGAGCGCCCCACGCCCAAGGCCTACCCCCGCAAAAGCGGCGAACCCGGCCGAAAGCCGCTGGGCCTCAAGTAAAAAAGCATACCCGCCCGGGGCGCGCTCCCCGGGCGTTTTTTGCGCCCTTCCGGCCTTCGTTTCTGTGTTAAATTTTACCAAACTCCGGTCTCTTTTTGCAAAAAGGAGCGCGCGGCAGAGGCGTTTTTCCGCCCAAAACAGCCCCAAAAACAGTCGATTTTCCCGCAATCCCGCCTCTTTTTCGTCAAATGCCCGTTCTTTGCGCATGTTTGCCCCCGCCGCCGCGGATTTGACAGATTGTACGAAAGAAGATATACTTATTCTGTTAATCATGTAGTCTTGGGAAAGGTATCGACGCATGGTTCACGCATTTGACCCGGCGAAGCCGGTTGAAGACTAAAATGAGAGGAAATTTGAAAGGAGGAAACGACGCTTGCCCACACCGTTGATCGTAATAATCACTGCTTTGCTCGCGCTTGCAGCCGGTGCCGCGGCCGGATATCTCTACCGACAGAACGTCATGGAGAAGAAGATCGGCCGCACGGAAGAATTCGCCCGCAACCTGCTGGAAGAATCCAAGCGCAAGGCTGAGGATAAGAAGAAGGAAGCCATTCTGGAGGCCAAGGAAGAGATCATCCGCCTCAAGAGCGATCTGGACAAGGAGATCCGCGACCGCCGCAGCGAAGTGACAAGGCTCGAACGTCGTGTCAACCAGCGCGAAGAGACGCTCGACAAGAAACTGGACAACCTCGAACACCGCGAAGAGACCCTCAACCAGAAGTATGCCGAGGCCGAAAAGCTGCACGCAGAGGCGCAGACCCTGCACGACCAGCAGCAGGCCGAGCTGGAGCGCATCTCCAACATGACCATGGAAGAAGCGCGCCAGATCCTGATGAACAAGATCCAGAAGGACGCCTACCACGACGCCGCCGTCATGGTGCGCGATATCGAATCCCGCGCGAAGGAAGAGGCGGACAAGAAGGCCCGCAACATCGTGGCCATGTCCATCCAGCGCTGCGCGGCAGACCATGTGGCGGAGACCACCGTCTCCGTCGTCGCCCTGCCCAACGACGATATGAAGGGCCGCATCATCGGCCGCGAGGGCCGCAATATCCGCGCTCTGGAGACCGCTACCGGCGTGGATCTGATCATCGACGACACCCCCGAGGCCGTGATCATCTCCGGCTTCGATCCCGTCCGCAGAGAAGTGGCGCGCATCGCGCTGGAAAAGCTCATCATGGACGGTCGTATCCACCCCGCCCGCATCGAGGAAATGGTCGAAAAGGCCCGCCGCGAGGTGGACAACCAGATCCGCGAGGCCGGCGACCAGGCCGTGTTCGAGACGAACATGCACGGCGTGCATCATGAACTGGTGCGCCTGCTGGGCCGCATGAAGTACCGCACCTCCTACGGCCAGAACGTGCTGCGCCATTCCATCGAAGTGAGCCATCTGGCCGGCGTCATGGCGGCCGAGCTGGGCGCAGATGTGAACGTCGCCAAGCGCGGCGGCCTGCTGCACGACATCGGCAAGGCCATCGACCACGAAGTCGAGGGCACCCACGTCTCCATCGGCGTCGATCTCGCCCGCAAGTTCCACGAGAGCGAAGCCGTTATCCACTGCATCGCCGCGCACCACAACGACGTCGAGCCCACCACGGTCGAGGCCGTTCTGGTACAGGCCGCCGACGCCATCTCCGCCGCGAGGCCCGGCGCACGGCGCGAATCTCTTGAAAATTACATCAAGAGGCTCGACAAGCTCGAGGAGATCTGCACCTCCTTCGAGGGCGTGGAAAAGTCCTACGCGATCCAGTCCGGCCGCGAAGTGCGCGTCATGGTCAAGCCCGACGACGTCAACGACGCCGGCACCATCATCCTCGCGCGCGAGATCTGCAAGCGCATCGAGCAGGAAATGGAATATCCGGGACAGATCAAGGTCAACGTCATCCGCGAAAAGCGGGCCGTGGACTTTGCCAAGTAACCAAACACAGCAGCCCTTCCCCCGCGCGGGGAGGGGCTGTTTTTTTATTTGCACAGCACGGCGCAAAATAAAAGCCGCCGGGGTTATAGGCAAAACGGGGAAAGCATGCTAAAATAAGCATGAGCGCGGACACCTGTCCGCGAGCAAAATACGGCACAGGAAAGGAAGACCGAAATATGATCGTCAAGCCCCCTTATCTGGGCGTAGCCTATTATCCGGAGGATTGGCCGGACGAGGAGATGGACCGGGACATCGCGAAGATGAAAGAAATCGGCATCAACGTGGCCCGCATCGCTGAATTTGCATGGCATCGCATGGAGCCCGCTCCCGGCGAGTTTGATTTTTCCTTTTTCCATAAGGTCGTAGACAAGCTGGGCGCGGCCGGCATCGGCGTCGTGCTGGGCACCCCCACGGCCACCCCGCCGGTATGGCTGGGCAAGCTCTTCCCGGATGTGTTCATGGAGCGCCCGGACGGCCGTCAGGCCAGCCACGGCGGACGTCGCCACTGCTGCTCCAACAACCCGCATTATAACGAATACTGCATGCGCATCGTGGACAAGATGGCCAAGGAATTCGCCGGCGACCCGGCGGTCATCGGCTGGCAGATCGACAACGAGATCTACTCCGGCGGCCTGGGCTGCTGCTGCCCGGATTGCCACGCCCGCTTCCAGGAGCGCATGCGCGCCAAGTTCGGCACCATCGACAAGCTCAACGAAGCCTGGAACCTGAACCTGTTCAGCCAGTGGTACGACGATTTCGACCAGATCCCGATCCCGCGCGACGCCTGGCACAACCCGCACCTGATCATGGAATGGCAGGTCTTCCAGAACGACAGCCACGTCCAATTCGTGCATCGTCAGGCCGAGGTCATGAAAAAGTATATCACGGACGTGCCGATCGGCACCGACACCATGCCCGTCAACGGCATGGACTACCGCGACATGACCTCCAAGCTGGATATCGTGCAGTTCAACCACTACAACACCACCGATAACCTCTGGCAGGTGGGCCTGTGGTTCGACTATCTGCGCACCATGAAGGAGCATCCCTTCTGGAACACCGAGACCGCGACCTGCTGGAACGGCTCCGTGGCCATCACCCAGTCCATCAAGCCGGAAGGCTTCTGCCGCGCCAATTCCTGGATGCCCATCGCTCTGGGCGGCGAGGCGAACATGTATTGGCTCTGGCGCACCCATTGGGCCGGCCATGAGCTGATGCACGGCGCGGTGCTGGATTCCTCCGGCCGCGAGCTGCACACCACCGGCGAAGTGCGCGAGATCGCCAAGGGCTACGAAAAGGCGGCCGAGTTCATCAACGGCACCAGGGTCAAGACCGATCTGGCCGTGCATTTCACCTCCCTGAACTGGAACATGATGGAATCGCAGCCGGTCGTGCAGGATATGAAGTATCTGCCGCGCATCCAGCAGCATTTCTATAAGCCGATCATCGATGCGGGCCTGCGCCCGGACGTCATCGACGCCAAGGAAGACCTCGCCAAGTATAAGGTCGTCTTCTCTCCGCTGATGATGACCATCGAAGAGGGCGGCCTGCCCGAGCGCATCAGCGAATGGGTCAAGGCGGGCGGCACATGGATCGTCGGCCCGCTCAGCGACGTGCGCAACATCAACGGCGCGCGCTGGCGCGACAGGGGCTACGGCATCCTCGAAGAGCTCACCGGCGTGCAGTGGAAGTATCATGCGCCGGATAAGGAAGGCCGCATCAAGGCGCAGTGGAACGACGGCGCCGAGTTTACGGGCGATATGTGGTACGAGATGGTCGACGACGCGAGCGACGACGTGCTCGTGCGCGTGACCGACTGCCACAGCGCTATGGTCGGCACGTCTTTGCTCACCTGCAAGCAGGTCGGCAAGGGCAAGGTCGTCCTGCTGGGCACTCTGCCCTCCGCCGAGGATATGGCAAAGATCATCGCCATGTTCTGCGAAGGCGCGGGCAAGGCCGAAGGCGAAGTCATGGCTGCCTATCGCGAGGGCGAGGCCGGCAAGGGCCTGATCCTCGTCGAGCGCGCCGCCAAGGAAGCTGCCTATACGCTCGATAAGCCCATGGTGGATCTGCTCACCGGCGAGACGCTCTCCGGCAAGATCAGCCTCAAGCCCTACGACGTGAAGGTGCTCAAGGAAGCCTGAGATTGAACAAAGGCAAGACGGGGTTGCAGGGGACTTTGTCCCCTGCAACCCT
>JAUMYC010000303.1:1918-2315 GCA_030528845.1 Eubacteriales bacterium | reverse complement strand
CTTGACGCCATACAGCCCATGGAGCTGTGGCGCGATTACGGCATGACCAGCTACAACATGGGCAGCTCCAGCGAATGCCTGGACATGACGGCGCAGGTGCTTGACATCGCCCTTGACTTTAACAAGCCCGAGGTCGTGGTGGTGGACGTGTACTACGTCGCCCACGCGATTGACGAGGCATGGGCGTATTCCTTCCGCCACATGTTCTATGACGAGCTGCCCCTCTCCCGCCGCAAGATCGAGGCTGTGTATGCCACGCAGCCCGAGGGCGGGCGCGTCGAGTTCCTGATGCCCTTCTCCCTCTATCACGGCCGCTGGGACGAGCTGCTTTCCGGCAGCACCGAGCGGATCGTCGACTGCGAGCCCTACATGATGGGCAGCGAGCGTCGCGCCGGGC
>JAUMYC010000303.1:0-1908 GCA_030528845.1 Eubacteriales bacterium | reverse complement strand
GCAGGAGATCAGCGAAGAGGACCTGCCCGGGCTTGACGCGCTGCGCCGGATCGTCTCCCTCTGCCGGGAAAACGATATCGAGCCGGTGTTTATGATGCTGCCCGCGCCGGTCAAAGAGGAGGAGCAGCTCCAGGTCAACGCCGTGGGGCCGCTCGCCAGCGAGCTTGGCGTGCCGTTCATCAACATGCTCGACCACGATCCTCTGCTGGTCGACTTTGAAACCGACATGTACGACTACCTCGGCCATATGAATCCCGACGGCGCGGCGAAGCTGACGGCGTATCTGGGCAACTGGCTGACGGAAAACTATGACTTTGCCGATAAGCGAGGAAACGCTTCCTACGCCCATTGGGACGAGAACCTCTCCCTCTATGAGGCGCACCGCGAGCGCGTATGGAGTGAGATGACGCTGCTGTAAGCTGTCTGCGCGTCCTTTTGATGAGAATCCCCCGCGCCCCGGCGCAGAATAACCCTTGACAAATCCCACTTCTTTGATAGAATAAAACCGTATAATGAAACCATCAACAAGCAAGCATAAAAGGAGATACCGATATGACTTTTGAAGCGCTCAAGGAGATCATCGTAGCCTGCGTGGGCTGTGACGAGAAGAAGGTTGTCGCCGACGCGAGGCTGATTCCCGACGTTTGCAAGGACAGCCTGGATACCGTCGAGCTGGCGATGGCGCTGGAGGATAAGACCGGCGTGAACGTGCCGGACGACATCATGGCGACCTTCCGCACCGTCTCCGCGCTGCACGATTACATGAACGAGCAGGGCGCGTAACGGCTCCCCTGCATCACAACCACACATTGCGCCGGCATGCGGGCGGACACGTTCCGCGCGCATGCTTTTTTACATCATACGAAAACATGAGGTAAACGGATATGAACGGACTGAAACTGATCGCGACCGGCCGCGCGCTGCCGGAAAACGTGCTTGACAACGAGGCGATGACGCAGTACGTGGAGACGAGCGACGAGTGGATCACCTCGCGCACGGGCATCCGCACGCGCCACTTCTGCGGCGAAGGCGAAAACGCCGTCACGCTGGCCATCGCCGCCGCGCAGAAGGCGCTCGCCGCTTCGGGCCTTGAGGCGAAGGATATCGACGTGATGATCGTCGCCACCTCCTCGGGCGAGACCGTCATGCCCAGCACCGCCTGCCGCGTGCATGGCGCGCTCGGCCTGCGCGAGGATATCCCGGTGATGGACGTGGGCGCGGCCTGCGCCGGCTTCCTCTATGCCCTTGAGGTCGCCCGCGGCCTGATGATCGCCAACGGCGGCACGCGCGCGATGGTCATCGGCACGGAGAAGATGAGCGGCGTGCTGGATATGGCCGACCGCAACACCTGCGTCCTCTTCGGCGACGGCGCGGGCGCGGCGATCTTTGAGCTTGACGCGCAGGGCGAATACTACAGCGTCTGCGGCACGCGCAGCGGCATGGAGATCGTCGTCGGCGGTCCGCGCCGCGAGCAGCCCATGGCCATGGAGGGGCAGGACGTCTTCCGCTTCGCCGTGCGCATCATCCCCCAGTGCGTGGAGGCGCTGCTTGAAAAGGCCGGCCTGACCGTCGACGCCGTCGATCACATCGTCTGCCATCAGGCGAATCAGCGCATCCTCGATGCGAGCATGCGCCGCCTGGGCGTCGGCCCGGAGAAGATGTACAAGAACCTTGACCGCTACGCCAACACCAGCGCCGCCAGCATCCCGCTGGCGCTGGACGAGATGCGCGAGAAGGGCCTGCTTGCCTCCGGTCAGCGCGTGATCCTGTGCGGCTTTGGCGGCGGCCTGACTTGGTCGGGCATCATGCTGACGATCTAAGCGGGCAGGCGGGCGGGCAGTGCCCGCACCCGGTTCCGAAAGAGTCTGCTGCGCATATTTCTTTTGCGCACGCGGCACCCGCGCATCG
>JAUMYC010000302.1 GCA_030528845.1 Eubacteriales bacterium | reverse complement strand
TGACGTGACCGCCGACGCCCAGCTCACTTGCCAGCTTTTCAAGCGGCTCGCGCTGCGGCCCTTCGCCCACGATCACAAAGCGCACGTCGGGGTACGCTTCAAGCAGCCTGGGGAACACGCGCATGACCTGCTCAAGGTTCTTTTCCTTGGCGATGCGCCCGATATTGAGCAGCACGCGCTCGCCGGGCAGCACGCCGCATTCCGCGCGCGCGGCCATGCGCTCCTCTTCGCTGTGCTTTTGCGGCGCGAAGCGCGCGATGTCCATGCCGCTGGGGATGATGTCCATGGGCATGCGCACGCCGTAGTCATAGAGCAAGCCGGCGGTCTTGCCCGTGGGCGCGATCACGCGGTCAAAGCGGTTGCACCACCACTGGGAATACTTGCGCGCGATCTTGCGGGCGGCCTCGTCCGCGACGCCGCGGGTGATGTAGTCGGTGTATTCCTCCCAGATGGTGTGATAGGTATGCACCAGCGCGCTGTTGTTGGCATGGGCGACGAGCTTGCCGAAATAGCCCATCACGAATTCGCTGTTGGTATGCACGACGTCAAAGTCGAGCTTCGTCGCTTCCCAGCTCGTCAGCGGACCGGGGAAGGCGACGTTCCTGTCCTTGAGCACGACCAGCGGCGCGGAGTGGATGTAATGGAAGGTCTCCTGCTGGTTGAGCTCCCATCCGCGGCACTTGGGCGCGAAGACGTGCACCTCGTGCCCGCGGCGCGTAAGCTCCCGGTGCAGCGTGAGGATGGACGTGGCGACGCCGTTGATCTCCGGATAAAAGGTATCTGAAAACAAGCCGATCTTCATACGTCAGTCTCTCCTTTGCATGTTCAGCCTGTACAAAAACGCATGTCTATACATCTACATTGTAATATCAAACGGGGCGAATATGCAAGAGAATTATTTCTGCGGACAAAAAGTAACGCTTCCTTTTTAAACATGAAGAATTCATTCGCACTTCATGCGTTTTTGCTTGCAAAAATAGCAAAAATGTGATAGGATTTGTTTGAATATGCAGAGGAGAATTGCATTTTCTTCTCTTTTGAAAGCGAGGGGTTTGTCTTGCCGATCCACGGTGAGGTTTCCGAGGTCGCCTCCGTACAGATGGCCGTCGGAGAAAAATGGACGGTTCGCCGCTGCCGCTACAGCGCAGGCGGGGAAAACGGCCGCCGCGTCTGTCTGGTAACGGGCGTGCACGGCGATGAAATGATGGGCCAGCTTGCCCTTTACGACATTGCAAAGCGCATCAAGGCCGCGCCGCAGTGCCTGTGCGGCACGGTGGACCTGTATCCGATGGTCAATCCGCTGGGCCTTGATACCGGCACGCGCATGGTGCCCTCGGCAACGTACCTGGATATGAACCGCGCCTTCCCGGGCGCGGAGGACGGCACGGCGATGGAGCACATCTGCCACCGCCTGTTTAAAGATATGAAGGGCGCGGATCTGGTGCTGGATATCCATGCCAGTTCGCAGATCACCAGCGGCCTGTTCAGCGTGCGCCTGCACGAATGCGGCAAAAACACCGACGCGCTCATTAGCGAGGCGAAGGCGCTTTGCCCGCAGGTCATCTGGGTGCTCCCGGGCAAGGCGCGCTACAACGCCATGCTCACCGGCGCGCTCACCGAGGCGGGCACGACGGCGCTGCTGCTTGAAATCGACGAGCGCCGCCTGCGCACGCAGATGATGGTCGACATGATGGTCGACGGCATCTTCTGCAAGCTCAGGGAGATGGGCGTATGGACGGGCGAGGCGCGCGAAATCAGCACGGAAAAGATCCCCAGCATGCGCATTGAAAAGGACGCCTGCCGCGTCACCTGCACCAAGCCGGGCATGTTCATCCCGCAGGAGAAAATCGGTCAGGTCGTCAAAGAGGGCGACGTGCTGGGCGTGATCTTCGACGCGCTTCTGGGCGAGGAGCTTGAAACGGTTCTCGCGCCGCAGAGCGGTCTGATCTTCTCCCAGCGCCGCTACAGCGCAGTGTATCCGGGCACGCTGATCGCCCGCATCTGCAGAGAGGAGCGCGCATGAAAAAGGACGTCATCTTTACCGTGCCGTCGTATTTCCGCGACGACATGAACATCATGGGTTACCGCTTCGGCAAGGGCGAAAAGACCTGCGCCGTGCTGGGCGCGCTGCGCGGCGACGAGGTGCAGCAGCTCTACGTCTGCGCGCGCCTTGTGGCGTTCCTGCGCGACGTGGAAAAAGACGGCGGCGTGATGCCGGGCAAGAGCGTGATCGTCATCCCCACCGCCATCGGCCTGTCCATGAACACGGGCGGCCGCCTCTGGGCGCCGGAAAACATGGACATCAACCGCCGCTTC
>JAUMYC010000301.1 GCA_030528845.1 Eubacteriales bacterium | reverse complement strand
AGGGGTGGGGGTCGGCGCGGGGGTCGGAGAGGGAGTAGGGGATGGAGTCGGCGCGGGCGTGGGAAGCGGGGTGGGCGTGGCGCTCAGCTGCAGGCCGTCGAGAGCCTGTGCAAAGCCGGGGCCGAGCTCGCTCTCCACGGCGCTGTCCACCACGACCACGCCCACGGAGGGCAGAACGTGATGAAACAGCGCGAAGACGACCAGCCCGACGCCGATGAGCAGCGCGTCGAGCAGGAGCCATCTGCAGATTTGCCGGGCGACGGAGCCGCGCCCCTTGCGTGTACGCTTCATGCGTCAATCCATCTTGAGAACCGCCATGAAGGCCTCGCTCGGCACCTCTACGGAGCCGACCTGCCTCATGCGCTTCTTGCCTTCCTTCTGTTTTTCCAGGAGCTTTTTCTTTCGGGAGATATCGCCGCCGTAGCACTTGGCCAAAACGTCCTTGCGCAGGGCCTTGATCGTCTCGCGCGCGATGATCTTGCCGCCGACGGCCGCCTGCACGGGGATCTCGAAGAGATGGCGCGGGATGGCATCGACCAGCTTTTCGGCGATGGAGCGTCCGCGCGGGTAAGCCCTGTCCTTATGCACGATGATGGACAGCGCGTCGCAGGGCGTGCCGTTGAGCAGGATATCGAGCTTGACCAGATCCGAGCGCACATAGCCCTTGAGCTCGTAATCGAACGAAGCATAGCCGCGCGAACGGCTCTTGAGCTGGTCGAAGAAATCGTAGATGACCTCGTTGAGCGGCAGGTCGTAGAGCAGCTGCACGCGCCCGCCCTCGATATACTTCATATCGCGGAAGGTGCCCCGCTTTTCCTGACACAGCTCCATGATGGTGCCCACGTATTCCTGCGGGGAGATGACGTGCGCGTCCACATAGGGCTCTTCCATGTAGTCGATCTCGGTCTGCTGCGGGAGATTGGTCGGGTTGTCGATCTGGATCTTCTCGCCGTCGGTGCGGATGACGTTGTAGACGACGCCCGGCGCGGTCGTGACCAGATCGAGGTCGAATTCGCGCTCGAGGCGCTGCTGGATGATCTCCATATGCAGAAGGCCGAGGAAGCCGCAGCGGAAGCCGTAGCCCAGCGCGACGCTCGTTTCCGGCTCGAAGGTGAGCGCGGCGTCGTTCAGGCGCAGCTTTTCCAGCGCCTCCTTGAGGTTTTCATAGAACGCGCCGTCGGCCGGGAAGATGCCGCAATAGACCATGGGCAGCACCTGCTTATAGCCGGGCAGGGGCGCGGCCGCGGGCCTTGTCGCCACGGTGATGGTGTCGCCCACGCGGATATCGGCGATATCCTTGATGGACGCGGCGATATAGCCGACCTCGCCCGCGCAGAGCTCCTTCTGCGGAGCATAGCCGCCCGGCGCGAAGTAGCCCAGCTCCACCACGTCGAACTCGCGGCCGCCCGCCATCATGCGGATGCGGTCGCCGGGCTTGAGCGTGCCCTCCATGACGCGCACGGAGGAGATGGCCCCGCGATAGTTATCGTAGTAGGAATCGAAAATGAGCGCGCGGAAGGGGGCGTTCTGATCGCCCTTGGGCGCGGGGATGCGCTCCACGATGGCCTCCAGCACATCGCCCACGTTCAGGCCTGTCTTGGCCGAGATCTGCGGGCAGCCCTCTGCGTCGAGGCCGATCTCGTCCTCGATCTCCTTAACGACGGTCTCCGGGCGCGCGCTGGGCAGGTCGATCTTGTTGATGACCGGCAGGATCTCCAGATCGTTGTCCAGCGCCATATAGACGTTGGCCAGCGTCTGTGCCTCGATGCCCTGGCTCGCGTCCACGATGAGCACCGCGCCTTCACAGGCGTTGAGCGCGCGGGAGACTTCGTAGGTGAAGTCGACGTGGCCGGGGGTGTCGATCAGGTTCAGTTCGTACTGCTCGCCGCTGCGGGAAGTGTAGGGCATGTGCACGGCTTTGGATTTGATCGTGATGCCCCTCTCGCGCTCGAGCTCCATGGAATCGAGCACCTGCTCGGTCATGTCGCGCTTGGCCATCACGCCCGTCAGCTCCAGCAGGCGGTCTGCCAGAGTGGACTTGCCGTGGTCGATATGCGCGATGATGCTGAAATTGCGGATTCTGGAAAGATCCTTTGCCACTTGGGTTCCTCCGTTATCATAGATGTCTTGCCAAGGGGCGCCGCCCCTTGGATCCCCTGCTTAAGGGACATCGTCCCTTAAGAATCCCGTATTGGGGGATGTTGCTATTCGGGGAGTTCTGCCAAGGGGACGCTGTCCCCTTGGAACCCCAGCTCAAGGGACATCGTCCCTTGAGAATCCCGTATTGGGGGTGGGTATTTGTTGGATGATGGTCGCTTT
>JAUMYC010000300.1 GCA_030528845.1 Eubacteriales bacterium | reverse complement strand
TGCCGCTTTATAAATTGTCCGATCCCGTAAGCATTGCCGTTTGCGGGATTTGTTTATGCCTTGATGCTTTCCAGCAGGAAGCACATCGCATCCTGCACGCAGGCAAAATTGCGGTCAACCTTCGTCTCATCCGCCACGTTGACGCCCAGCGCGAGGCCCGCATACGCAAACATCGGATAGTCGTTCACCCCGTCGCCCACGGCAATGGTATCCGCCGCGCCGATATCCAGCAGCGCGCCAAGGCGCCCCACGCCGCTCTCCTTGGTGATGCCGCAGGGCGTGATATCAAAGGAGTCGGCATGGCGATAGACGATGATATCCTCAATCTCCCCGCCAAGGCCGTCGATGACGCCCTGAATCACGTCAAACTCCGCCTCACTGCGCGGGAACGGCGTGAGCCCCGTCACATTCGGCTGAAACCAGATATCCGGCAGCGCCTTTGTGATTTGCTCGCGCAGCAGCGCAATGGAGCGCCTCGCCGCGTCGGAATACGGCGTCTGCTCGTAAATTCTGGGCGGCAGCTCGATGCCGATATGCACCGCCGCGCCATTTTCACCGACAAACGCCGGATTCTTCAGCCCGATCTGGCGCGCAAAGCCGCACAGATAATAGGTCGGCTTTCCGGAGGCGATCGCAATGCGCGCTCCATTTTGCTCCAGCTCGCGCATCAGCGCCATATTTTCCTGCGTCATGCCCTCGCCTGTGGCGCAGAGCGTATTATCCAGATCAAACACAATCAGCTTGGTCATACCCGTTCCTCATAAAAACAGCTCAGAGACAAACACCACCGCACAGGAGAGCACCGCCACGGTAAACAGGCTCCTGCCCGACCACGCCAGCGCGGCGCCCGCAATCAGCGCGAGCAGGCCGGCCAGCGGCACGGTCGTCGCGTTGACGATATCCGGAAACGTCATCACCGCCAGCGTCACATACGGCACATAGTAAAGAAACGAACGGATGAACCGGTTCCTGATCGGCTTGCGGATCAGCGTCAGAGGCAGCATGCGGATCAGATACGTGACGGCAAACATGATGAAGATGTACACATAGACGTTGCGATTCATGCCTGCTTACCCTCCTGTTCCAGTCCTTCTCCTTCCTCTTTTATCGGGAACAGCCACGCCGCCGCAGCCGAGATGACCACCGTCAGCACGATGATGCGCATGCCCGGGGAAATGAAGCTGAACACCGGCAGCGTCGCCATGATAAAGCTCGCCGCCATGGAAATGACCACCAGCCCCGCAATGATGCGGCTCTTTCTCGCCGGCGGCACGATGATCGCCACAAACATGCCGTACAGGCCCACGCTCAGCGCGCTGACCACGCGCACAGGCAGCACGTTGCCCATGATCACGCCGAATACCGTACCCAAGGACCAGCCGGGCAGCGCCAGCGCAATCACGCCGTAGATATACCAGGGATTGAGCATCCCCGGCACGGCCATCGCCACGCCGAAAATCTCATCCGTCACCTCAAAGCCGATGATCATGCGCGGAATCAGCCCGGTGCGGGGCGAGATCTTCTGGCTCAGCGCGCAGGACATGAGCAGATAGCGCGCGTTGGCAATCAGGATCATCAGCGCCATGACAAAATAGCTCTCGTTGGCCGCGATGACGTTGAAGCCCGCTTTCTCTCCCGCCGACGCATTGTTGAGCAGGCTCGCAAGCCCCGCCTGAAAGGCCGTCAGACCCGCGTTTCGCGCCGCGATGCCCAGCGTAAAGGACACCGCCGCATAGCCCAGCATGATCGGCACACCGTCGCGCATGCCGCGCATAAACCAGCTTTTATTCTCCTGACGCATGAATATGCCGTCCTCCGTTCGTATCGTCCGCGGAAAATCGCTTATCCGCGCTTTATTTCAATAAAGTACATCATAAACCTTTTTTCCCGTTTCGTCTACACCAAATATCAAAATCGCGATAGAAGAATTCCCTTGCAGATCCGTCTTGATTCCTTTTCATGTTCATTTTCCGTTCGATTTAAAACAATTGTAATACGTCAACATTCCGCTTGACCGCCTGCATAAGTTGTGAGAGAATAGCGGTATATATCCGCTTATCATATTTCCATGTTGATTCAGGAGGCCGATATGCCCATCCTTTTTGATTCGTCCAGACAGGTTTTTCATCTTTATAACAACCGCATCAGCTACATCCTTCGCCTCGCCGGCGGCAAGTATCCGCTGCATGTCTATTGGGGCCGCCGCGTCCGCGAGGTCAGAGATGATCTGATCGCGCGCAGGACCATCTGGCAGGAAGAAAACTTCTCCCTCAACGAGACCGCGATGGATTACCTGCCCTGCGAATGCCCGACCTTCTGC
>JAUMYC010000084.1 GCA_030528845.1 Eubacteriales bacterium | reverse complement strand
CGTTTTTTGTGTGCGTGAGGAGAGGTCAGCCCGTGAGCAGATCCTCCGTCAGGTGGGTGGTGAGCGTGATCAGAGAGACCTGCGGCGAGTTCATGATGCGGAAATCCGGGAAGAAGCCGTAGTCCGTCACGCCGAGGCCGGCCGAGGTATAGATCGTCGTGGAGGCGCTCTGCCGCAGGCCGCTGACCATGCTCTGCTCGGGCAGCCAGCCGTGGTTTTCGGCCAGAGAATCCGGAATGTAGAACGCGCCGAGGAAGGGCAGCCGCCAGACGCCGCCGCAGTAATGGCCGCACAGCGCCAGATCCGGCGCATGCAGGAAGGCGTTTTCAACTCGGGGGGCGTTCGTCTCGGCAGAGGAAAGTGCGTTTTCGCTGGGCGGATAGTGGGAGAGGGTGATGTGCAGGTCGTCCTCTTCCAGATAGAGCGCGCCCTCTTTCAGGCCGGAGATCTGCCGGTAGCGATAGTTGGTGAAGGGGAGCACGGTGTAGTCCGCGCCGATGCCGCCCACAACGCCGTCCTTCTGCAGATCGAGCTCGTATTCCGCCATCTCCAGCGCGATATCCGCGTTGATATTGAGCATGGACGCGGGCGTGAGCCAGAGAGTGGAGGAGCCGACCTCCATGGAAACGGGCTTGTTGAGGTAGACTGCGCCGCGACGCATCGCGCCGAGGATCCAGTCCTCCAGCACCATCTCGTTGAGCGTGCCCACGATGTCGCGCGCGCTGTCCAGCAGCGGGCCCGGGTCGGAATCGCCCGCGATGAAGTAGATCGGTTCGGAATCGCCCAGACCTTCGAGCAGCTCGTAGAAGGGCTCCGGATCGCCCGACGCGCCGACCATATCGCCCGTGAAGACGACCATGTCGTAGTCCAGATCCTCCACCGCGCGCAGCAGGTTTTCCTGCTTTTCGCCGTAGCGCCTGCCGTGCAGGTCGGAGAGATGCAGGATGCTGAAGCCTTCAAAATCGCTGCTGCCGCCGACGATGGTCACCGTCTGTTCGTCGAGCACGATGTTGGAATTGCTGAAGATCATCAGCGCAAAAAAGAGCACGACGATGGCAATGGTGAAAAAGGACGTGAAGGTCATGTTGCGCAGGAAGGCGGGCAGGCGGGAAGTGCCGCGTCCGGCGTCTTCCGTTTCGACGAAGCTCTCAAAGCTGGTCATGCCCTTGGAGATGTTCTTTACGGCTTTTCGGGTGTATTGGATCGTCGTGCGGCCGCCCTTGCGCAGCGTACGGCGTATGTTGATCATGCCCGGCTTTTTTTCTTTCTCCGCCCCGGTCGCAGAGGCGGCGGATTTGGGCCGGGAAGCGCTTTGGGCGGTCTTTTGCTGCGCTTGCGGGCGCGTTGTCGACTTTTTAGGAGCGCTGCCCGCAGCGCTGCGTTCGGCAGCGCTCTGCAGCGGTTTTTTCTGCTGGGGAGTCGGTTCTTTCTGCATGGGTGCGGACCTCGCTGAAATATTCGATGCTTTCATAATTATATGCCCAAATCCTGCGCATGACAAGCACGGGCATGTAATGGTATACTATAAATGAAAGAAGATTTGGAGGAAAACCTATGGCAAAAAAGAGCACGAAATATATCTGCAGCGCGTGCGGCTACGAAACGGCGCGCTGGATGGGCAAATGCCCGGCGTGCGGGGCGTGGAATACCTTTGATGAGACCGTCGCCGCGCCCGAGGCCGAGATCGTCAAAAAGCTCAAAAGAAAGCCGGGCGGCGGCACGCAGGCCGTGCGCGTGGACGAGATCCCCGACGAGGGCGCGGCGCGGCTGACCACCGGCATCGGCGAATTGGACCGCGTGCTGGGCGGCGGCGCGGTGGAGGGGTCGATGATGCTCGTGGGCGGCGAGCCGGGCATCGGCAAATCGACCTTGCTCACGCAGGCCTCCGCCAACATGGCGCGCGACGGCTGGAAGGTGCTGTATGTCTCCGGCGAGGAGAGCGCGCGGCAGATCAAAATGCGCGCGCGGCGGCTGCAGCTTGACGACAGCGGCTTCATGGTGCTCTCGGAAAACGATATGAACGCCATCGATGCGCAGATCGACGAGATCAAGCCGGACGTGCTCATCGCCGATTCGGTGCAGACGATGTATCTGCCGGAGCTCTCCGGCGCGCCCGGCAGCGTTTCTCAGGTGCGCGAGAGCGCGGCGCTGCTCATGCGCAAGGCCAAGGCGGACAATATCTGCGTTTTCCTCGTGGGTCATGTGACGAAGGAGGGCTCCATCGCCGGGCCGCGCATCCTGGAGCACATGGTGGATGCGGTGCTGTATTTTGAGGGCGACGGCGAGCATCAATACCGCCTGCTGCGCGCGGTGAAGAACCGCTTCGGCTCGGTCAACGAGATCGGCATGTTCGAAATGACGGGCGACGGCATGCGCGAGGTGCCGAATCCTTCCGAGGCGCTGCTGAACGAGCGCGCGCACGGCCAGAGCGGCTCGTGCGTCAACTGCGCCATGGAGGGCACGCGCGCGCTGCTGGTGGACGTGCAGGCGCTCGTCGCCACCACGGCCTTCGGCAACCCGCGGCGCATGTCCAGCGGCGTGGATCAGGGGCGCATGGCGCTCTTGCTCGCCGTGATGGAAAAGCGCGCCGGGATGGCGCTGTATAATAAGGATGTGTACGTCAATATCGCCGGCGGCATGTCCCTGAGCGAACCGGCGGCGGATCTGGCGATCTGCGCGGCGATCGCCTCCGGGCATAAGAACATCCCGCTGGACGGCCGCTGGGCCGTGATGGGGGAGGTGGGCCTTGCGGGCGAGGTGCGCGCCGTGAGCCACGCGGAGAGGCGGCTGGCCGAATGCGCGCGCATGGGCTTTACCGACGTGGTGCTGCCCAAGGGCAATCTGCGCTCGCTGAGCATCCCGGAAGGAGTGCGCGTACACGGCGTGGACACGGTCGCACAGGCGTTTTACCGCCTGTTTGAGACCGAAGTCGGTAAAATGCAGGACTAAAAAAGGCAGAGCGCCGGGCGACAGAACGCACAGGCGCTCCTCTTTTTTCTGAAAAAACAGGGGCTTCCCGAAAGCAAACCAAAGTCTATTTTAAGCCGAAATCCAGCCCACGGCAGACGCTGGTCTGTTTGGAGGTGAAAATCCGGCGAAACCGCAGGTGTTTAGCGCGCTAAAGAAGTGCAGGAATGAAAAACGGCAAAGAAATTGTGCAGATTGCAACAGCAATGAGGCGAAAAATCAGAAAAAGTATTGACGGGCGAATTCGAGTGATGTTATAATTCCATTATCGCAGGGATGCGAAATATCATTATAAGGAGAAACCACCATGAAGAAGATCCTTAGCCTGGTCCTCGTTCTGATGATGATGGTCGCAGTGTCTGCTTACGCTGTCCCGTCCTCTCAGCTGGTCGGCGAACCGGACATCCTCAAGAGGAATTTCGGCGCCAACCTGACCGAGCTGCCGGTCACCACCGATGATGTTACCCTCAACGTGTGGCGCGGCCTCAACTCTACCATTATGACCGACTGGTCCCAGAACATCATGTTCACCGAACTGGAGAACCGCACTGGCGTGCATGTCGATTGGCTCATCCCGCCGGTAGGCTCCGAAGCCGACAACTTCAACCTCCGCATCGCCACCAACGATCTGCCGCACATGTTCTGGCAGACTCGTGACTATTGGGGCTCCAAGTCCATCGACGAAGCCATCGAAGATGAGATCTTCCTGGACATCACCCCCTATTATGAGGCGGGCATGACCCCCAACTACAAGTATCTGCGTGATACCTACGAAGACATCGCGTTCGACACCATCCTCGACAGCGGCCGCCTCGGCGTCTTCTGGCAGATGGACTATGTCGGAACCTCTCCGTGGTCCGGCTTCTGGGTACGTCAGGATCTGCTCGATGCCCATGGCCTCGAACTGCCTGTCACCGTTGCTGATTGGGAGAACGTTCTTGGCACGCTGTATGAGAACGGCGGCTATCAGCTGCTGTTCCAGGCCGGCGCTAACGGCGGCGGCGGCGGCGACCTCGACACCCACTTCGGTATCTTCTCCGCCTTTGATGTCGGCTATCGTTACTATCAGGTCGATGGCGTCATCAAGTATGGCCCGATGGAAGACGGCTTCAAGCAGGCCCTTGAGCTCCTCGCCAAGTGGTATGCCAATGGCTGGATCGATCCCGACTGGGCGACCTATGACTGGAACGGCCACTGCGCTGCTGTTGCCGATCCGTCCAAGTACTCCATCTTTGGTCTGAACTACGGCGAAATCGCTCAGGCTTCCGTTACTGCCCGCCTGACCGTGCCGGAGTTCAAGATGACCCCCATCAACGGCCCGGTCCTCGAAGAAGGCCAGGAGCTGAACCTCCGTCAGTACGACTTCCTCATCCGCTCCCAGTATGACGCCCTCACCTACGCCTGCCTCGAAGACGGTGTTGACGAAGTGGCTATGAAGTGGCACGATTACTTCTACTCCCAGGATGGCGGCGACCTGCACTCCTACGGCGTTGAAGGCATCACCTATCAGTGGAACGAAGACGGCGTCCTCGAATGGCTGTATCAGTCCCCCGAGTCCGTCGAATACTTCCCGACCGTTGACGTGACCGATCCCACCTACGACTTCTGGACCCTCTGGCCGCTCTTCAAGAGCCACAACGGCGCTTACCTGCGTGACTCCGGCGCTCAGCCGATGGCTCCCGAAGTTTGGGAATGCATCGCCGAGTGGGCGAAGGTTACTCCGTCCTACGGCATCCCGATGACCTCCTTCACTGCTGAAGAGTCCGCTGACTATGCGAACGCCAACACCCAGTGCCAGGATCTGGTCGACGAATACGTCGGCAAGATCATCAACGGTCAGGAACCCGTTGACGCTTGGGACAACGTGCAGCAGCAGCTGCTCAGCATGGGCATCGAAGACTGCATCGAGATCCAGCAGACTGCTTACGATCGCTACATGGCTCGCGGCAACTAATAGCCACTATCTGTAAAGAGACGGCTACATAGTTTAGACTTAATGTACCGGGCGGAGGTAACTTCGCCCGGTACATATCAAGAGTTCTTCTGATGATGCATACGAGGTGATTACAGTTGACTCAAGGGATTAGAAAGGTACGAACGGAGATGAACGGGGTGACCCGACTCATTCTCTTGGTGCTCGGTCTTTTGATCGTCGGCAGCCTCTTCCTCTCTTATGTAAGTGCTATTGACTACGGCACGAAGGATGCAGAGGTAACGCTGACGTACAGCGGCATCGATATGCTGATGGGCAAAACGAATGTAGAAGGCAAGAGCGCTGGCGCACTGAACGCAATGCTCGTGTTGACTGTATTCTGTGCCCTTTGGTATTTTATCGGCCTGATCACAAAAAACAAGAACACCACTTCTCCGCTCCTCTGGTCGGCGCTGATGATGGTCGGACTGCTTATGTTCCTGTTCGACGCTCGCTTTGCCGACAAGCGCGAATTCTATTTCGCAGTCGATTCTACGACTCCTCAAATCGGTTGGTGGATCGGCTTCCTCGCCTCCGCCGCTGCAGTGGTCGTTTCCATTGCAAACAAGTCTAACATCAAGCGCGCGATCGCGCATAACCAGCGCGTCGCTATCTACGAAAACCGTGACCTCCCGGCCGGCTACAAGGATCCGACCATCTGGGAGATCATTCAGCGTGACTTCCGTAAGCATTGGCCGCTGTACCTGATGCTGGTACCGCTGCTTGTGTTCTACATCGTCTGGATGTACGGCCCGATGTACGGTATTGTCATCGCCTTCAACGAGTATAAGCCCAAGAAGGGCTTCCTGGGCAGCGACTGGGTCGGCCTGCAGTGGTATCGTGAATTCTTCCGTTCCGCGTTTGCATGGCGTACCATCCGCAACACGCTCTTCATCAGCGGTCTGAACCTGATCATCGGCTTCCCGGCGCCTATCATTCTGGCCCTCATGCTCAATGAGTTCCGCCACGAAGGCTACAAGCGCATCGTTCAGACCATCACTTACATTCCGCATTTTATTTCTATCGTCGTTATGTCCGGTATCCTGCTCGACTTCTTCTCCTCCGAAGGTGTTATCACCACGGTCTTGGAAAAGGTATTCGGTATACCGGCCAAAAACTATTTCGGCGACGCCAGATACTTCCGTACGATTTACGTCGGTTCCGACATCTGGCAGGGTATCGGCTGGAACTCCATCATTTACCTGAGCGCTCTGGCCGGTATCGATATGGAACTGTATGAGGCAGCAAGGATCGACGGCGCCGGCCGACTCAAGCAGACCTGGCACATCACTCTGCCGGGCATCGCGCCGACCATCACCATCCTCCTCATCCTGCGTATGGGCAGCATGCTCAGCGTCGGCTACGAGAAGATCATCCTTCTGTACAACGCCATGATCTATGAGACGGCAGACGTCATCTCCTCCTACGTCTATCGCGTAGGTATTCAGGACATGCAGTTCTCCCGTTCCACCGCGATCAACGTGCTCAACAGTATCTGTAACTTCATCATGGTCATTATCGCGAACAAGATCTCCGCATCCGTCTCCGAGACGAGTCTGTGGTAAAGGGGAGGTGTACATATGGCTGCTATTAAGCGTTCCGTTGGTGAACGAGTATTCGAAGTGTTTAACTATGTCTTCATGGCGGCGCTGTGCATCGTCTGCTTGTACCCGATGTGGTATGTCTTCTGCGCAGCGTTTTCCGATCCGAACTATATGTACGGCAGCCGCGGCATCCTGATTTGGCCGTATACGCCGTATAACTTCAAGGGCTTCGAAATGGTCTTCCAGAACCAGAACCTGATCAGGAGCTTCCTGAACACCCTGCTGTACATGGGCGTCGGTACTTTCCTGAACATGTTCCTGACTGTCATGAGCGCTTATGCGCTCAGCCGCAAGGGCTGCTTCTGGAACGGCAAGATCATGAAGTTCATCTCCTTCACCATGTACTTCCAGGGCGGTATGATCCCGTTCTACCTCATGGTGTTTAACATGGGCCTCTTGAATACCTACTCCGGTATCATCCTGCCCGTGCTGATCTCCACGTACAACCTGATCGTTATGCGTACCGCCTTCGCCGGCGTGCCGGATTCTCTGGAAGAGTCTGCCCGCCTGGACGGTGCGAACGACTGGATCATCCTGTGGAAGATCTTCTTCCCGCTGGCTCAGGCTACTGTCGCCGTCGTCGGCCTGTACTATGCTGTGTACTGGTGGAACAACTGGTTCAACCCGAGCCTGTTCCTCACCGATGGCAAGAGCAAGTATCCGCTCCAGCTGCTCCTGCGTGAGATCCTGATCAACAACGATACCCAGTCCATGACGAACGCCAACATGGCTTCTCTGGAAGGTATCTCCCAGTACAAGCTGCTGGTCAAGTACTGCGTCATCGTCGTCGCCACTGTGCCGATCCTTGTCGTGTACCCCTTCCTGCAGAAGTACTTCGTAAAGGGCGTTATGATCGGTTCCATCAAGGGCTAATCAACATCCGAAAAGCACCGGAGGGTTTCCTTCGGTGCTTTTTTATGCAATTGACGCGCGAATGGATTGAAAAAACAATGCATTTCAAGTATAATAGAATTAGGGAGGATTGATAACCATGAAGATTCTTTTGACCGGCGGCGCCGGATACATCGGCACCCACACCTGTATCGAGCTCATCAACGCTGGCTATGATATCGTCGTGTGCGATAATTTCGTCAACAGCCAGCCCGAATCCATGAACCGCGCCATGCAGATCACCGGCAAGACTTTCCCGGTCTATGCGCTGGACTGCCGCGACGAAGCGAAGCTGGAAGTGCTCTTTGAGCAGGAAAAGCCGGAAGCCGTCATTCACTTTGCCGGCCTCAAGGCTGTGGGCGAGTCTGTCCAGAAGCCGCTGGAGTATTATGTGAATAACCTGAACGCTACCTTCGTGCTGATGAAGGTGATGGAAAAGTACGATTGCAAGAAGATCGTCTTCTCCTCTTCTGCGACGGTGTATGGCGAGCAGGACGAAATGCCCCTCGTCGAGACCATGAAGTGCACCCGCTGCGCGAACCCCTACGGCTGGACGAAGTACATGATCGAGCAGATCCTGCGCGACTACGCCGTGGCGCATCCGGATTGGTCCGTCGTGCTGCTGCGCTACTTCAACCCCGTCGGCGCGCACGAAAGCGGCATGATCGGCGAAAACCCGAACGGCATCCCGAACAATCTGATGCCGCGCGTGACCCAGGCCGCTCTGGGCAAGATGAAGATGCTCGGCGTCATGGGCAACGACTATCCGACTCCGGACGGCACCTGCCTGCGCGACTATATCCACGTCGTCGATCTGGCGAAGGGCCATGTCTGCGCGATCAACTATGCCAAGACCAACAACGGCTGCGACGTGTTCAACCTTGGCACCGGCGTTGGCTACAGCGTGCTGGATATCATCAACACCTTCGAGCGCGTGAACAACATCAAGGTTCCGCATGAGATCGTCGCGCGCCGCCCCGGCGACCTGCCGATGGCCTATTCCAACCCCGAGAAGGCCGAAAAGATCCTCGGCTGGAAGGCGGAGAAGACGCTGGACGATATGTGCCGCGACAGCTGGAATTGGCAGCAGAAGAACCCGAACGGCTATTGATCATTGAGGAGAATTCGCCCTGCCGGTTCGCCGGCGGGGCGTTTATTAGGCTGACATGAGAAGAGAGTACAACAAACTCGTGCGCGATAAGATCCCGCAGATCATCGAGAGAAACGGAGAAAAGCCGATTTGCAGGGTGCTTGGGCCGGAAGAATATCGCGAACAGCTTTGCAGAAAGCTCAGAGAAGAGATGGACGAGTTTTTGGAGGAGAATTCTCCGGAAGAATTGGCAGATCTGTATGAAGTGGCGGATGCGCTCGCGCAGCTGCTCGGCGGAAAAGAAAAGATCGCAGAATTGCAGCGCAGAAAGCGCGAAACGAACGATGCGTTCGAAAAGAGGGTTTTTCTGGAATCGGTCATCAACGAAGGATAATTCCGTATGGTAGAAAGTACTGTGCGTTCGATATGGATTTGAAGAGGAAAGGAAATGAAAAGTATGAGTCTTACACAGGCGCAGATCATGGCGGTGAAAGGGCAGGGCTTCCTTCAGAATCGCGGAACGGAGCTGTTTTCCGGCCGCGTCGTAGCCCCCGGAACGGTATTTACTGCGCAGAATTTCGCCGATCTGTCCGAACTTGCAAACACGTTCGGCAACGGAAAGCTCATCTGCACGAGCCGTCTGGCGGTCGAAGTGCCGGGCATCCCGTATGAGAAGATCGAAGAGGCGAAGGCTTTCGCGGCGGAGCACGGCCTGCGCTTCGGCGGAACGGGCGCGAAGGTGCGCCCCATCGCGACCTGCAAGGGCACGACCTGCATCTACGGCAATTACGACACGCACGAGCTGTCGCGCAAGATCCACGAAGCGTATTACATTGGCTGGACGGACGTCAAGCTGCCGCATAAGTTCAAGATCGCGGTGGGCGGCTGCCCGAACAGCTGCATGAAGCCGAGCCTGAACGACTTTGGCATCGAGGGCAGGAAGGCGCCGGTGTTTGACAGCGAGAAATGCCGAGGCTGTGCGAGCTGCGCGGTCGAGAAGCGCTGCCCGATGAACGCTGCGCATGTGGTGGACGGAAAACTGCAAATTTGCAAAGAAACCTGCATCGACTGCGGCGTTTGCACGGGTAAATGCCCCTTCGGCGCGGTGGCAGACACGGCGCCGACGCGCTATCAGATCTACATCGGCGGCACTTGGGGCAAGCGCACGCGCATCGGCACGCCGCTTTCGCGCCTCGTTGAGGAAGAAGAGATCCTTCCGATTTTGGAAAAAACGATGCTGTGGTATAAGGAAAACGGCTTTGCGAAGGAACGTCTGGGCATGATGATCGACCGACTGGGCATTCAGGCGCTCGAAGCGGCGATTGCCGGAGACGATCTGCTGCAGCGCAAGGATGAGATCCTCGCTGCGGAGATCAGGACGCGGCCTTGATGGGGAAGAAATGGCTTGCGGCGCTGCTCCTGCTGTGCTGTCTGCAGGCGGCCTCTGCCGAAACGGTGCAAATTGAGGACGTGTTTGGCAACAGCGCGCGAGTGCGTCCGGACAGCAGGGTGGTCGC
>JAUMYC010000299.1 GCA_030528845.1 Eubacteriales bacterium | reverse complement strand
GCCCAAAGGGGCGGGCCGGCACAAGGCCGGCCCCTACAGAAGGAGGCGAACCGACGGCGTGAGCGCTCTCCCGCAGGGGCGACCCTTGTGGTCGCCCGTATTCGCAAAGCAGCCGCCTCCTGCGTTAAATTCGTGGTCAGGCCCCCTTTCCGGCACAGACTTAGGTTTCTTTTCCTTGACAGGAGGGGGGCAAACATCGTATAATGACAAGGCTGTAATTTGGGATATGGGCGTCCTGCGCATGCGCTGCAGGGCGATAACCAAATATCAATCATTTCATTTTTGTAAGGGAGTGCTTTCGAATGTTCCGTACCTATCAGCCCAAAAAGCGTCAGAGGTCCAAGGTTCATGGCTTCCGTGCCCGCATGAAGACCAAGGACGGCCGCAACGTGCTCAAGGCCCGTCGTCTGCGCGGCCGCAAGAAGCTCTCTGCCTAAGATTTTAGGAAAAGAGCAGCTTTCACAATGACAGGAAGCTCAGCAGGCACGTATCGTTTTACGAGGCGTCTGCGTTTAGGCGCTAATCGCCAATACCAATATGTCTACCGCAGAGGCAAGTCTTTTGCCGGCAGGCGGATGGTATTGGTGTATTTGCGTGCGCGTGAAACCAAGGCGGGCTTTTCCGTATCGAACAAGATCGGCAAGGCTGTGCGCCGCAACCGCGTCAGGCGCATCATGCGCGAGGACTGGCGCTTGCTCAGGCCGGAGCTCAAGCCCGGCAAGTACATTTTCGTAGCGCGGACAGGCAGCGCGGAAACGCCGCACGAGAAGCTGACGGCGGAGATGCGCTATCTTCTGCACAAGGCGGATCTGTTCGCAAAGAAACCGGAGGAAAACAAGGCGTGAAGCGCATCCTGATCTGGCTTGTGAAAGGATATCGCCGCTTTATCAGCCCGATGTTTCCGCCGGCATGCAGGTTTACCCCCACATGTTCGCAGTATGCGTTAGAGGCGATCGAAAAGTACGGCGCGCTCAAGGGCGGCTATCTGGCGATCAGGCGCATCCTGCGCTGTCACCCCTTTCATCCGGGCGGTCATGACCCAGTGCCATAACGGCCAAGACGCATAAGGAGGGTATCCCCCACAATGGCAACCATGAATCCTATCAGCGCGACGCTCACGCAGGCGCTGAGCTTTATCGACGGTATTATCGGCAATTACGGCGTGAGCGTGATCGTGTTCACGCTGCTTGTGCGTCTTGTGCTCCTCCCGCTGGATATCAAGAGCAAGAAGTCCATGAAGGCGATGGAAAGAGTCCGCCCGCAGATGCAGGCTCTGGAAAAGAAATACGCCCAGGACAAGGAAAAGTACAACCAGAAGATGACCGAGCTCTATCAGAAGGAAAAGATCAACCCCATGTCGGGCTGTCTGCCGCTTCTGATCCAGATGCCGATCCTCTTTTGCATGTTCACCGCCATGCGCGTCGTGGCAAATGAGAAGACGGTCGAAATGCTGCTGGGCATGATGAACGGCGTCGCTCCGGAGTTCGACCGCTTCCTGTGGATCACCAACATCTTCCAGCCGGACGCCTTCTGGCAGACGGTCATCCCGCGCCATGGCTCCACTCTGATGAGCGTCGTGGCCGTGGCCGGCAGCGAATGGCTCACTCCGGAAAACGTCGAAGCCGTTACCGCGTTCCTCTCTTCCGAGGAATATCTGGTTTGGACCGCCCAGTATGGCGCAGACACCCTGCGCTATGCCGCCCCGCTCATGTTCGGGCAGATCGAGATCCCCATGCAGTTCAACGGCCTGTTCATCCTGCCCATCCTCTCCGCGGTGTCGCAGGTGCTCGCCACGAAGCTGCAGCCGCAGGCCGCAGCCGGCACGCAGACCGAGCAGCAGAAGGCGCAGAGCAAGATGATGCAGTATTTCTTCCCTCTGTTCTCTCTGTGGATCTGCGCGACTTCCACTTCCTCCTTCGCACTGTATTGGGTGGCCAGCAACGTGATCCAGGTCGTGCAGCAGTGGGCGCTGAACTTCTATTTTGATCATCAGGAGAAGAAAGCAAAGCAGATCAAGGAGGCTTAATGTACCTTGAAGAGTATTGAAACCAGCGGAAAGACAGTCGAAACGGCCGTCAAAAACGGCCTCAAAGAGCTCGGCTGTGAATATTCCGACGTCGATATAGAGATCCTTGAAATGGGCAGCCCCGGCCTGTTCGGCATGTTCGGCAAGCTGGCAAAGGTCCGCCTGACGGTGAAGGATAAAGAAGACGACGAGTTTAAGATCGACATGCCGGTGTTCACGCTGGATATCGGCAAGGAAAAGAAACCGGCCAAAAAGGAAGCGCCGAGGCAGGAAAAGCCCAAGGCCGAGCCTAAGAGCGAGCCTAAGGC
>JAUMYC010000298.1 GCA_030528845.1 Eubacteriales bacterium | reverse complement strand
CGTGCCTGCGGCCAGAGCCGCACCGCCGGAGAAGGGGCGTATTATGCCCATGGGAGCGTTTTCCTGTGGATAAGTATGCCTCCGGGAGCATCGATTCAGCAACACAGCCGTGCGGGAAGAATCCCGGACGGTTTTTTGTGTTCCCGCCGGGTCAACACTTTTTACTGATTTTCGTATTTGAGAAAACAAACAAGAAGGAGGGGAAAAACAAGTGCATCCTGTCATCTGGATCCTGCTGATCCTCGTGTTCTGCGTCGTTGGCGCCGGCCTGGGCTATATGTACCGCAAGGACATGGTGGAGAAGAAGATTAACCGCTCGGAAGAGACTGCCCGCCGCCTGTATGACGACGCCGTGCGCAAGGCCGACGATTACAAGAAGGAAAAGGTCTTTGAGGCCAAGGAGGAAATCCTCAAGGCCCGCGCCGCCATGGACGCGGAAAAGGCCGAGAACGACCGTGAGATCCGCGACCGCCGCGCCGAAATGCAGCGCAGCGAAAACCGCCTGATGCAGCGCGAAGCGTCCCTGGACAAGCGCAGCGACAACCTCGACAGCCGCGAGAGCGACCTGAAGAAGCGCACCGACAACCTCGACCGTAAGGAGGAGGAGGTCGACCGCCTGCAGAGCGAGGCCGAGGAGCTCCATGCCCGCCAGACCACCGAGCTGGAGCGCATCGCCGCCATGACCCAGGACGAGGCCAAGCAGATCATCATCGAGCGCGTGCAGAAGGAAGCCTTCCATGACGCCGCCGCCCAGGTGCGTGATATCGAGGCCCGCGCCAAGGAAGAGGCCGAGAAGAAGGCCCGCAACATCATCGCGCTGGCCATCCAGAAGTGCGCTGCCGATCATGTGGCTGAGTCCACCGTGAGCGTCATCGCCCTGCCCAACGACGACATGAAGGGCCGCATCATCGGCCGCGAGGGCCGCAACATCCGCGCCCTGGAGACCGCCACCGGCGTCGATCTGATCATCGACGATACCCCCGAGGCCGTCATCGTGTCCGCCTTTGACCCCGTGCGCCGTGAGATCGCCCGCCTGACCGTGGAGAAGCTGATCAACGACGGCCGCATCCACCCCGCCCGCATCGAGGAGACGGTCGAAAAGGCCCGCAAGGAGGTCGAGAACCAGATCCGCGAGGCCGGTGAATCCGCCGTGTTCGAGACGAACCAGCATGGCATCCACCACGAGCTGGTGAAGCTGCTGGGCCGCCTGAAGTACCGTACCTCCTACGGCCAGAACGTGCTCAAGCACGCCATCGAGGTCAGCCATCTGGCCGGCATGATGGCCGCCGAGCTGGGCGCGGACGTCCAGCTGGCCAAGCGCGCAGGCCTCCTGCACGATATCGGCAAGGCCGTTGACCACGAGGCTGAGGGCACCCACGTGACCCTGGGCGGCGAGCTGGCCCGCAAGTATCACGAGTCCAACGACGTGATCCATGCCATCCTCGCCCACCACAACGACGTGGAGCCGCAGACCGTCGAGGCCGTGCTGGTGCAGGCTGCTGACGCGATCAGCGCTGCCCGTCCCGGCGCCCGCCGCGAGTCCCTCGAGAATTACATCAAGCGCCTGACCAAGCTGGAGGAGATCTCTATGTCCTTCGCCGGCGTTGAGAAGTGCTACGCGATCCAGTCCGGCCGCGAGGTGCGCATCATGGTCAAGCCCGACGACGTGACCGACGAGGGCACGAAGGTGCTGGCGAAGGAGATCGCCAAGCGCATCGAGAAGGAAATGGAGTACCCGGGTCAAATTCGCGTGAACGTGATCCGCGAGACCCGCTCCATGGAATACGCCAAGTAAGCCCTGCGCAAATCATCCTCTGTCCGAGCGGACAGAGGATGATTTTTGTAATGGTGAAGCAGGGTTTTGAAAGCAGCTTCTGTGTGTGCGCTTCCCGTGCCGCCGGCCTGCATAACTGCGCAAGGCCGCAGCCCGGCCGATGGCTCCCACCGGGCGCTGGGGCGGCGCCCCTGCCGGGTTTACATCCGGGACGATCCGTGCTACAATAGCCTTATCCAAGGAGGTGCATCCCATGAATAAGCATCGCGTGCTGGCGGTTGTCGGTCTGGTGCTCATCGTTGCCAGTATCGTCACGATGATGGTCGGCATGTTTGCCGGCGCGGCCAAGGCGCTGCTGCTCAACATCAGCATGATCGGCTTCCTCGGGGCGGTCATCATCCTGCTGACGATCTCGGCGCTGCGCAAAAGAGAACAGGAGTCCGAAACCAAGGACGGGGAATGATCCCCCCGCCGCCTGCAGGAAGCTGCGGGCGGTTTTGTGTTTTTGAGCGCAAAAAAGTCCGCAAAGCCTTGAAAAAGCCGCAAAAAAGGGCTTGCAATGGCGGA
>JAUMYC010000297.1:377-2348 GCA_030528845.1 Eubacteriales bacterium | reverse complement strand
ATACTAATGTCAGAAGATTTAACCTGAAAAGGGGGTTTTTACATGAAACTGATCATTGCGATCGTGCAGGACGAAGACGCTTCCCGTCTGGTGAGCAACCTGATGAACGAAGGCTACAGCGTCACGAAGCTGGCCACCACCGGCGGCTTCCTTCGCGCCGGCAACACCACCCTGCTCCTCGGCGTAGACGACGAGAAGTTCGACGGCGCCATGCATATCATCGAAAAGGTCTGCAAGAGCCGCAAACAGATCGCCACCTCTCCGACCCCGACCGCAGGCGGAGCGACCGGCGTTTACATCCCCTATCCGATCGAGGTCATCGTCGGCGGCGCCACGGTCTTCGTGCTCAACGTCGAACAGTTCGTGAAAATGTAACGGGGGCTCCCCTTGCGTTTTGATGAATTCATAGCCAGGCCCGCCCTGATCTCGCACCTGCGCAATACGTTCGGATCAGGGCGGGTTTATCATGCCTATATCTTCGCCGGGCCGGAAGGCACCGGCAAAAAAACCATGGCACGCATCTGCGCCCAGGCTCTTTTCTGCACCGACGAAACACAACGCCGTCCGTGCGGAAAGTGCCCGGGCTGTCTTCAGTTTCAGGAGGGCCACCCCGACGTGCATACCCTCGCCGTCCCGGAGGGCAAGAGCCTGATCCCCGTAGACAGCGTGCGCGAGCTGCTCGCCGCCCTTTCGGATCTCTCCTTCAGCGGCGGCATGCGCGTGGTTTTGGTCGATCAGGCGGAGCTGCTCGGCCTGCCCGGGCAGAACGCGCTGCTCAAGACGCTCGAGGAGCCGCCGGAAAACACGGTCTTCCTGCTGTGCGTCACCAGCGCAAACAGCCTGCTGCCGACCATCCTCTCCCGCTGTCAGGTCGTGCGCTTCTCCCCGATAGACGAAGACCTCCTTGCGCAGGAGCTCGTGCGGCGCGGCGCACAGGAAGAAGACGCCCGCTGGATCGCCCGCTATTGCGAGGGCTCCCTCGGCCGCGCGCTGCAGTGCCTGCAGGATCGGCGCCTGCTCGATCTTTCCAAAGCCGTGCGCAGCGCCTATGAAGCCGCCGTCTCCGGCAAGGGCACGGCCGCTGCCTCCGCCTGCCTCAAGGCGGAAAAGGAGACCGCGCGCGAAACGCTCGACTGCTTCGAGACCATTGGCCGCTCTCTGCTGCGCGAAGGCGACGAGGCCGGCGCGCGCCTGCTGCAGGCCGTGTTCGAAGCGCGCAGGATGCTGCGCTCCAACGTCACATGGCAATATGCGCTGGAAAACCTCCTCATGCGCATGCACAGCGCCTGAATAACGCATACTTTCCCCGAAAAAAATCAAACAGCGGCGCCCAAGCGCCGCGGAGGGATAACATAGAATGATAACGGTGATCGGCGTCCGGTTCAAAAAGGCCGGCAAGGTATATTATTTCGACCCGAGCGACGTCTGGCCCAGGCCCGGCGAATACGTCGTGGTGGAGACCACGCGCGGGCTGGAGCTCGGCGAGGTCGTGACCAGCGCCCGCGAGGTAACGGACGACCAGATCGTCCAGCCGCTCAAGAAGGTCATCCGCGCCGCTCTGGCAGAGGACGTGCAGCGCGCGGAGCTCAACGCCCAGCGCGAAAAAGAAGCCTTCCCCATCTGTCAGGAGCGCATCCGCGCCCATAAGCTGGACATGAAGCTGGTGGACGTGGAATACACCTTCGACAATTCCAAGATCATCTTCTATTTCACCGCCGACGGCCGGGTCGATTTCCGCGAACTGGTCAAGGATCTCGCGTCCATCTTCAAAATGCGCATCGAGCTGCGGCAGATCGGCGTGCGCGACGAGGCGAAGATGCTCGGCGGTCTGGGCGCGTGCGGCAGGCCCATCTGCTGCGCCGCGTTCCTGGGCGATTTCCAGCCCCTGTCCATCAAAATGGCCAAGGAGCAGAACCTCTCGCTCAACCCGGTCAAGATCTCCGGCCAGTGCGGCAGGCTCATGTGCTGCCT
>JAUMYC010000297.1:0-367 GCA_030528845.1 Eubacteriales bacterium | reverse complement strand
GCCATTGCGGCCAGGAGCTGTGCTGCAAAAGGCTGGGCGGCGAGTTCAACCCGGTGACCATCAAGATGGCCAAGGAACAGGGGCTGTCCCTGAATCCCCAGAAGATCTCCGGCACATGCGGCAGGCTCATGTGCTGCCTGCGCTACGAGCAGGATTTCTACGAGCAGATGCTCAAGAAGGTGCCCAAGGTCGGCTCCGAGGTCATCACGCCCGACGGCCCCGGCGTCGTCAGCGAGATCTTCGTCATCCGCGAAAAGGTGCGCGTGCGCATCCGCACGGCGGACGATTCCTTCGACGTGCGCGAATTCAACATCGACGACGTCTATCGCCCCGGCAGACAGCCGCCCAAAAAGGCCGAGCCGCAGGA
>JAUMYC010000083.1 GCA_030528845.1 Eubacteriales bacterium | reverse complement strand
GAGCATTTCAATCATTTCAGTGGCCTTTGAGACATCGAACGGAGGGCGGGAAAAATACAAGTCGGCAATCAGGGTGTATTCGTTATTCACATTGACGACTAAACTTCCTTCGGTATGGGGAGACGGGCAAGGGATGACTTCTATTTTTATACCGTCGTTTATTATGAATGTATCCTCGACGATGGTTCCTCTGCCTATCATTTCGTATGTTTTCTTGCCGACATAGAGATTCCGGATGTCGATACGATCAATGTTTCCCGTGTGGTCTTTATGATGGTGAGATAAAATGACAACTTTTTCTTTGGCTGTCTGCCGGATGTGATACAGCGAATTCTCGTCGCTTCCGACATCGTAAATATAGCAGTAATTATCTCCTTCGATAAAATAAACATCCGCAGATAACGGATTGTCGGTCGCAGTCAAATATTTGATTTTATCGGAAATAGATTTCATTTTATCATCCCTCCGACGTTCTTGTTTGGCTTGTTTCTATATTATCACAGAAAAGCGGCCTGCACAAGAACAGGCACGGCAGAAGAACTGTCGTGCCTGTTGTGCGGCCGAAGGTCTGCGTTGGCCGCGTTATGCGCCGAGGGCCGCCTCGAGGTTTTTGCGGATGGCCTTGAGGAAGGTCGTGGTGTCCGCGCCCTTGTATTTGCCGTCCGTCATCAGGGCGAGGTCGCCGGTCATCACGCCGCCTTCGATGGTATCGAGGGTGGCCTGTTCCAGCGCCTTTGCGAAGGCGCGGAGGTCTTCGTTTCCGTCCAGCTCGCCCCGCTTGCCCAGCGCGCCCGTCCATGCAAAGATGGTGGCCACGGGGTTGGAGGAGGTGGCTTCGCCCTTGAGATAGCGGTAGTAATGGCGGGTGATGGTGCCGTGGGCGGCTTCGTATTCGAAGTTGCCGTCGGGGGAGACCAGCACGCTCGTCATCATGGCCAGCGAGCCGAACGCCGCCGAGACCATGTCGCTCATCACGTCGCCGTCGTAATTTTTGCACGCCCAGATGAACCCGCCCTGCGAGCGCATCACGCGCGCCACGGCGTCGTCGATGAGGGTGTAGAAGTATTCGATGCCCGCCGCCGCAAACTTCTCCTTATATTCGTTTTCGAAGATCTCGGCGAAGATGAGCTTGAAGGTCTGGTCGTACTGCTTGGAGATGGTGTCCTTGGTGGAAAACCAGAGGTCCTGCCTGGTATCGAGCGCGAAATTGAAGCAGGAGCGCGCGAAGGAGCGGATGGACTTCTCGGTGTTGTACTGGCCCTGCAGCACGCCCGGGCCGGCAAAATCGAAGACGGTCTCGCGGAAAGTCTCCTCGCCGTCTGCGCCGGTGAAGACGAGCTCGGCCTTGCCCGCGCCGGGCACGGCGTATTCCGTGGCCTTGTAGATGTCGCCGTAGGCATGGCGCGCGATGGTGATGGGCGCTTTCCAGCCGGTGACATAGGGCTTAACGACATTTGTCAGGATGGGCGCGCGGAAGACGGTGCCGTCGAGCGCGGCGCGGATGGTGGCGTTCGGGCTCTTCCACATTTTCTTGAGGTTGTATTCCTCCACGCGCTGCGCGTTCGGGGTGATGGTCGCGCATTTCACGGCCACACCGTATTTCTTCGTCGCTTCGGCGGAATCGATCGTGACCTGATCGTCCGTGGCGTCGCGGTTGGGCAGGCCGAGGTCGTAATATTCCGTGTTCAGCTCCACGAACGGCTCGAGCAGCTCCTCCTTGATCATTTTCCAGAGGATGCGCGTCATTTCGTCGCCGTCCATCTCGACGATCTTGTTGTGCATCGGGATCTTTGCCATTTTTTTATTCCCCCTTGTTCGCGGCGTAATAGTTCATCAGGCAGCCCAGCAGGATGATCTGCTTTTCCTCTTCGGTCAGGCTGCCCAAGTGCAGCGTGAGCTCGGTCACACGGCCGCCGGAGAGCACCTTGGCCGGGAGATCGGCCCTGCCCTCGAGCACGGCGGCGCGCACCTGCGGCACGAAGAGATAGTCGCCGGGCGCATAGTCAAAGGGCGTGCCCTCGTCGATGGTGAAGGGCAGCATGCCCCAGTTGATGCAGTTGGAGCGATAGCGCTTGGTTGCGTATTCGTAGCAGATGTTCGCGCTTCCGCCCAGCACTCTCTGGCAGGAGGCGGCCTGCTCGCGTGCGGAACCGTCGCCGGGCCTGCAGGCGAAGATGGCCGAGCCGAAGCTGGTTTGGCCGAGCTCTGCGCCCAGCGCCTCTGCGGCCGTCCGGAGCTCTGCGGACGCTTCCCCGTGCAGAAGCGCCTGCGCCTCTGCCTGCGCCTGCTGCGCGCGGCCGACATAGGCCGGGTCGCGTCGGGAGAGGGTGAAGGAGGCGAGCCTGATGGGGTTGGAGCGGTAGGAGGAGGTCTCGCCGGAGGGGATGAGCTCGTCCGTGGTGGTCACCGGGTCGTGGATGACGCAGGCCAGCCGCACGAGCAGATCGTCCTTGAGCGGCTCGATCTGCGGCCACGGGGCGATGTTCGGGCCCATGACCAGCTCTTCCTCGGGCTTTGCCTGTTCAAAGCCGAAATAGCAGCGCTTTTCGTAGACGCTCTTGTCGAATGCATAGGCGTGCGCGGCGGGGAGGTCGTAGTCGATCTCGGTCGCCGGGGTGATGACGCCGTGGTTTTTCGCCGTGGCGGCGATGGAACGCGCGTCCATGAGCATGACCGCCGCGATCTGCCCGTCGCCGGGGCGGGAGCCCTCGCGGTTGGGGAAATTGCGCGTGGTGTGGCGCAGAGAGAGGCCGTTGTGCGCAGGCACGTCGCCCGCGCCGAAGCACGGCCCGCAGAAGCAGGGCTTGAACAGCGCGCCCGCCTCGAGCAGCTCCTGCTGCACGCCGTTTTTGATCAGCTCCAGGTTCACCGGGATGCTCGGCGGATAGACGGAGAGGGAATAGGCCCCGCAGCCGATATCGCCGCCGCGCAGGATGGCCGCGGCCTCGGCGATGTTGTCGTACATGCCGCCCGCGCAGCCCGCGATGACGCCCTGATCGGCCAGAATGCCGCGCGGGGTGATCTTGCTGAGCAGATCCAGCTGTACCTTGCCGCCGAACTGCTCCTGCGCGCGTTTTTCCGCCTCGCGCAGGATGTCGTGCGGGTGCTCGTTCAGCTCGCGGATGGTATAGGCCTCGGAGGGGTGGAACGGCAGCGCGCACATGGGATCGACCGTCGAAAGGTCAATCTCGATCCACGAATCGTAGCACGCGCCCGCGGGGGCTTTCATCTCGGCGTATTCCTCGCCCCGGCCGTGCGCGGCGAGGTACGCGCGCACCTGCTCGTCCGTCTCCCAGACGGAGCTCAGGCAGGTGGTCTCGGTGGTCATCACGTCGATGCCGATGCGGAAATCCATCGGCAGGCTTGCGACGCCCGGCCCGGCAAATTCCAGCACCTTGTTTTTCACAAAGCCGTTTTTGTAGGTCGCTCCGCACAGGGCGATGGCCACGTCGTGCGGGCCTACGCCCTTTTTGGGCGCGCCCTTCAGCCAGACGAGCACGACCTGCGGCGCGGAGATGTCATAGGTGTTTTTGAGCAGCTGCTTGACCAGCTCCGGCCCGCCCTCGCCCACGCCCAGCGTGCCCAGCGCGCCGTAGCGCGTGTGGCTGTCCGAGCCGAGGATCATCTTTCCGCAGCCCGCCATCATCTCGCGCGCATACTGATGGATGACGGCCTGATTCGGCGGGACGAAAATGCCGCCGTATTTTTTTGCGGCGGACAGGCCGAAGAGATGGTCGTCCTCGTTGATGGTGCCGCCGACGGCGCAGAGGCTGTTGTGACAGTTGGTCAGCGCGTAGGGCAAGGGGAAGCGCATGAGGCCGCTGGCGCGCGCGGTCTGGATGATGCCTACATAAGTAATGTCGTGCGAGAGCATGCTGTCGAAGCGGATGCGCATTTTTTTCGCATCGCAGGAGAGGTCATGCGCGCGCAGGATGCGGTAGGCCAGCGTCTTCTCGCGGCCTGCTTCCAGAGAAACTGCGTTTTCGACCGGCATGATCCCGTTTGCGGAGAGCATGCAGGGCTCTGTATGAAGATTGATCATGGTGTTTTGCCTTCCTCTTTTCCGGAAAGATTGCCCTTAGTATAGCACATGCCGCCCGCACGGGCAACAGTTTTTGCATGTCGGAGCGGTATAAAATTTCAGAAGATGCGGGTTTTTTGCGCGGCAGACCTTGCTATTATGCATGATATTTGCTATACTATTGCAAAATCGCCGTCGGGGCAGGCGATATGCGGCATGAAAAAACGAGCCCCGTTTCCCGAGGAGGAAAATAAAAATGCAGATCCTACACGATCCTTTGGCGGGCTATGTGCGCTCGCTGTGCGAAAATGTTCAAAGCGAATATACCCTTCCCGAAAAGGTCTACCATTCCGACGCCATCAAGCGCGGCCTGCGCAACAGCGACGGCTCCGGCGTGCTCGCGGGCGTCACGCGCATCGGCAGCGTGCAGGGCTACGTCATGCAGGACGGAGAGAGGCTGCCCATGCCCGGCAAGCTCTATTACAGGGGCATCGACGTGATGGATATCATCTCCGCGCATGCGCGCGACAATACCTTCGGCTACGAAGAGGTCGCATATCTTCTGCTGCTGGGCCATCTGCCCACGGCCGAGCAGTTCGAGACCTTCGACACCGTGCTCTCCAAGGCGCGCCAGCTGCCCGAGGGCTTTGTGGAGGACATGATCATCAAGGCGCCCAGCCGCAACGTGATGAACAAGCTCTGCCGCGGCGTCATGGCGCTGTATTCCTACGACGAAAACCCGGACGACATCTCCATCGAAAACCTCATGCGCCAGTCCATCGAGCTCATCGGGCGCTTCCCGGTCATCGTGGCCAACGCCTACGCCGTCAAGAGGCATTATTTTGACGGAAAATCGCTCTACATCCACAAATCCAAAGAAAAGCTCTCCGTGGCGGAGAACTTTCTGCGGGTGGTGCGGCAGGACAAGCGCTATTCCGACGAGGAAGCCAAGCTGCTGGACCTGATGCTCATTCTGCACGCCGAGCACGGCGGCGGCAACAACTCCGCCTTCGTCTGCCGCGCGGTCTCTTCCTCCGGCACGGATACCTACTCCGCCATCGCGGCGGCGGTCTCCTCGCTCAAGGGCCCGCTGCACGGCGGCGCGAACGCCAAGGTCATGGAGATGTTCCATGATATCAAGGAAAACGTGCCGAACTGGAAGGACGACGGCGCAGTGCAGGATTATCTCGTGAAGATCCTCGACAAGCAGGCGGGAGACGGCTCCGGCAAGATCTACGGCATCGGCCATGCGGTCTATACCGAATCCGACCCGCGCGCGGTCGTGCTCAAGCGCTATGCCAAGGAAATGGCCCAGAACACCGGGCATCTGGAGGATTTCGAGCTGATGGAAAAGGTGGAACGGCTGGGCGTGCCGCTGCTGATGGAGCGCAAGGGCATGAGCCTGCCCGTCTGCGCGAATGTGGATATGTATTCCGGCCTGGTCTATCGCATGCTGGGCATCCCGGAGGAGCTCTACACGCCGCTGTTCGCCATCGCGCGCATCTCCGGCTGGTGCGCCCATCGCATCGAGGAGATCGTCTCCGGCAAGCGCATCATCCGCCCGGCCTATCGCGCCGCCGTGCTGCACGAGCCCTATCGGGAAATGGACGAGCGCTGAATCTCTCATAAAAAAGCAGCCGCTCTCTCGAATCATTTCGAGGGGGCGGCGTTTCTTTTGCAAAGGCGGCGGCTCGTTCAGCTGTGCCAGCCGGTCTGGTTGGGCGTGCGCTGCAGCGCATAGAGCGAGAGCAGCGCGCGCCTTTGACGCGGGTGCTGCGGCAGGGCGGGCAGCAGGCCCGTCGCCTCCGTGCAGCAGGCCACGTCCTGCTCCCATTGCAGCGCCTCCGCGCGCCGCTTCTTTCTGGGCAGACTTTTCATCGGCGTTTCACCTCCGGGAAACAATCTGCCCGCGGGAGGCCGAATTCATGCTCAAAAGGGCGAAGTGCCCGCAAAAGGCTGCGTTCAGGGCGCCAAGGCCGCGACTTCTTCCATGGGATAGGCGCCGATGAGCCCGTCGGCGAGGTCGAGCCCCTCCAGAAGGGCGGCGATGCGCGCGTCGTTTTCCATGATGATGAGGTAATCGTGCTCGGAGCACAGCGCGAGCAGCTCCTGCGCGGAGGCCACGGAATCGACATGGCGGTTCACCTTATAATGGAACACGCTGGCCACCTGCCGCGCGTCCGGATCTGCCGCGAGGACGAAAAAGCTGTCGGAATCGTCGAATTCATTTTGCGAGAGGATGATATCCGCGGCGTGCTGGCGGGTGCCCTCGTAGGGGTAGGCCTGCACGAGCGTGGCGCCCTCTCCGGTGATGACGAGGGCCGCGCAGGTGACCAGCGCAAAGCCCGTGCCGCACAGTGCGCGCCATGCCCGCGCGCCCTTTGCGCCGCCGAGCGCGCGCATCTCCTCCACGCAGACATAGGACAGGAAGCCGATCACCCAGATCATGATGCTCATGTTGTAGCGGCCGTAGCTCGCGGCGCGCAGGGCTTCGTCGCGCGGGAAGGAGAGCAGATAGGCGGCGAAGAGCATGAGCTGGTAGGCGATATAGGCGGCGTCGGCCAGAGCCACGGCGCGCAGCAGCCGCGCCGGGCTTCGGCGGAAGGCGATGCGATGCCACGCGGCGAGGGCGAGGGCGACGGCGTTCATGAACAGAGTGAGCAGCACGGCGGATTTGGTGGGGCTGGTGGCCATGTGCAGGCAGACGCGCGCGATGGCGCGGACGTCCTCTTGAGACCAGCCGCGCAGCACGTCCAGAATGCGGCCGAGGTTCATGGAGTGCATGTCCGCCACGCCGCCGAAGGCCACGCGTACATGGACGAACCACGTCAGCACCAGCGCCGCGCACAGCCCGCCGGCGAGCAGCGCCGCGCCCAGTCCGCTCTTTTCGCCGCGCCTGCGCGCGCAGCGGCACACCCACAAAAGCGCGACGGCGGTGACGGCGAAATAGAAAATATTGGAGTATTTCACCAGCAGGCCCACGCAGGTGACGAGGCCTGCATAGAATGCTGCCTTTTTCGGTTCGTCCCGCAGCGCGAGCACGCCCGCCAGCGCCGCAAAGCCTATCGCGCCGTTGACCACGTCTACGACCAGCGCGCGGAATTCATAGAGGAAGATCAGCACGGCGCAGGCGCAGAGCATGCCGTAGAGCGCCGCGCGGTCGGCCTTGCCCTCGTCGGAGCGCCCGTGCATGGGCAAAAACAGCGGCGGCAGGAACATGAGCACCATCAGGTTTTGCGAGAAGATGAGCCGGCCCTCGCTGTAGGCGCCGAAGCACATGCGGTTGACAAAATAATTAAACACGGCCGTGCCGGGCGGATAGGAAGAAAAATCGATCGCCGTGACGCTTGCATCCGGGAAGCGATCCAGAAGCAGCATGTTGCGGACCATGACCGCCCAGTGGTTGAAGTCGTCGTTGTGGGCGAGCGGGTCGTCGTAGACCTGCGCGGCGACAAATGCCCCGAAGAGAACGAGAAAGGCGAAGCCGGGCGTGGCGAAGGAGCGCCAGACGTCTCTGTGGCGCAGCGTGACCAGCACCAGCAGCGCAGCGCCCGCGCAGGCGGCCAGCCATGCGCCCGCGGCCAGCGAGCCGCACAGCCCGGAGATATAGACCAAGAGAACAACGGCGCAGGCGCTCAGCGGCACGCTCAGCTCCGCGCGGAGTTTTCCGTAATGAGCGAACGCCCCGGCCCAGCCCGTGAGCGACGAAAGAACAAACACCCAGCCCAGCGCCGGGCGCAGAATATCCAACATATCTTTATCCCTCCTGCCTGCATTGTAAACGAACGCCGCCGCTCCTGTCAACTCAGCCCGGCGCAGCCGGAGCTGCCGAAAAAAAGACCGGCACTTGGCCGGCCTTGCAATGGTCGATAGGGGAGTCAGTAGAGGCTCTCGGGCAGCAGGCCGATCTCTTCGCAGAGGCGGCGGATCTCCGTAAGGTGCGTAAGCGCGGAAGTCGCGTCTTCCGCGCCGTGGGCCGCGGCATACTGTGCGCAGAGCGCGTCCAGCTGTCCGCAGAGGCTGTGCAGTTCCTGCAGGAAACCGGCCTGCGCGTGGAAATGCTCGTTTTCCATGTGCCGGATCGCCTCGGCGCTCTGCAGCGCGAGCGCAAGCACGCCGTCGATCTCCTCGCTCTGCGCCGCCAGCTGCTCCGGCGAGAGCCGGTCCAGCCATTCGCCGCAGGTGCGGATCAGCTCGCATTCGCTCGCGGCTTGGGAAAGCCGCTGGATGCGCCAGCCGTTTTCCTTGGCGCGCTCCCGCACGGCCTCGTCGGCGTTATAGAGGAAAGAGATGCGCAGGCGGAGCGCGTCGTCCGGGCCGGCGGTGCCGTCAAAGCGCACGACCTCGTCGCGCAGCTCGATCTCGCACATTCTCTCGCGCACGGCCACGCCCTCGTCGCCCTCGCGGTAGTAATAGGGGCGCACGTCGTAGAGATAGGAATGGTTCAGCAGCGCGAGCTCGCCTTCGGCCAGAGAGGAAAACATGCTCAGCATGCAGGCCCGGGCCACGCGGTCCGCCTGCAGGCCGTATTGCGGGCCGAATTCGCCTCGAGGCTTGAGCACGAGCTCGAGCTCGTCCATGTGGCCTTCGGGGGTGACCATGCCGCGCACGAAGGCGTGCGTCTCGCCGGAGACGAGCATGTGCTCTCCGTTCGGGCCGCAGAAATGAAAGCCGCCTGCATCGTCGTAATGGATCATGACGGCAAAATCCGCCTCGGACACGCCGTCTGCGCCGGAGAGGATGCGGTTCATCTGCTCGGCGACCTGCTCGGGCGTGCAGATAAAGTGCTCCTGCTCGGCGAGGGCGGGCAGCGCAAGGGTGAGCGCGCATACGAGCGCAAGACATGCGGCGGCGCGGCGTTTTTGCCCGGACATGCGGCGTCCCTCCCTTTGTTTTTTGTGTTCAGGTCTATTTTGCTTCATGGAGAGAGCCTTGTCAACGCCCTGCGCGCGCATGACACAGAATCGAACCGATTTGCGCGGAAAAGTTGCCTGTTGCGCGTATATTTCGGGTATGTTATAATTCATGCGTATGCCCCTGAAGAAGAATCAACGGAATATAAACGCAATATTTTGTCAGGAGGTCTCCGCTATGCAGAATATCCCCTCTGTGAAACTGGGCATCGTGGCCGTCAGCCGCGACTGCTTCCCCATCGAGCTGAGCCAGCGCCGCCGCGCCGCCGTCGTTGCGGCCTGCAGGGAACAGGGCGTTGCGATCGCCGAGATGACCACGACGATCGAAAATGAGACCCACACCATGCAGGCTTTGGAAGAGCTCAAGGCCGCCGGCGTGAACGCGCTGGTCGTGTTCCTGGGCAACTTCGGCCCCGAAGGCCCCGAGACCATGCTGGCCGAAAAGTTCGGCGGCCCGGTCATGTTCGTGGCCGCCGCCGAGGAAAACACCCCCGTGCTCTCCTCCGACCGCGGCGACGCCTTCTGCGGCATGCTCAACGCCAGCTACAACCTCAAGCTGCGCGGCGTGAAGGCCTATATCCCGGAATATCCGGTGGGCACCGCCTGCGAAGTGGCCGGCATGATCGCCGAGTTCGTGCCCGTCGCGCGCACGCTCATCGGCCTGAGCAGCCTCAAGATCATCACCTTCGGCCCGCGCCCGTACGACTTCCTGGCCTGCAACGCGCCCATCGCGCCGCTTTTTGAGCTGGGCGTCAACATTCAGGAAAACTCCGAGCTGGACCTGCTGGCCGCCTATCATAAGCACGACAACGACCCGCGCATCCCGGAAGTCATCGCCGACATGGAAAAGGAACTGGGCGAGGGCAACAAGATGCCCGGCATCCTGCCCAAGCTCGCGCAGTATGAGATCACCCTTCTCGACTGGATCGAGGAAAACAGGGGCGCGGCGCAGTATGTGGCGCTGGCGAACAAGTGCTGGCCGGCCTTCCAGACCGAGTTTGGCTTCGTTCCCTGCTATGTCAACTCCCGCCTGACCGCCAAGGGCATCCCGGTGGCCTGCGAGGTCGATATCTACGGCGCGCTGTCCGAGTACATCGGCACCTGCGTGACCGGCGAGAGCGTCACTCTGCTCGACATCAACAACACCGTCCCGGCGGATATGTACGCCGAGAACATCGCCGGCAAGACCTGCTACGGCGACAAGGAAGTCTTCATGGGCTTCCACTGCGGCAACACCCCCATCTGCCGCCTGACCAAGGGCACCATGAAGTATCAGCTGATCATGAACCGCG
>JAUMYC010000296.1 GCA_030528845.1 Eubacteriales bacterium | reverse complement strand
AGCGCTTCAGCAGGCCTTCGAAAGCCTTGCCGTGGCGGGCTTCGTCGCGGGCCATCTCATGCACGGTGTCGTGGATGGCGTCCAGGTTCAGCTGCTTGGCGAGCTTGGCCAGCTCGGTCTTGCCGGCGGTGGCGCCGTTTTCGGCTTCCACGCGCATTTCGAGGTTCTTCTTGGTGCTGGCGGTCACGACTTCGCCCAGAAGTTCGGCGAACTTGGAGGCGTGCTCGGCCTCTTCGTAGGCGGCCTTTTCCCAGTACAGGCCGATCTCCGGATAGCCTTCGCGGTGCGCGACGCGCGCCATGGCCAGATACATGCCCACTTCGGTGCATTCGCCCGCGAAGTTTTCACGCAGGCCGGCGATGATCTCTTCCGGAGCGCCCTGCGCAACGCCGACCACATGCTCGGCAGCCCAGGTCATCTCGCCCGCCTGCTCCACGAACTTGGAAGCGGGAGCCTTGCAGATGGGGCACTTTTCCGGAGCAGCGTCGCCTTCGTGAACATAACCGCAGATGGTGCAAACAAACTTAGACATGATGTATATCCCCCTTAAAATTGCTTTTATCGCTTGTGTTTTTTCCCTGTCATCGCTGACGATTATTATATAAACCTATCTGCGCGGTCCGAAACAGCCCCGCGCATATTTTTTTCGGTTTTTTTGTCGATTTTTTTCCGCGCCTGCTCCGGGCGGCTGTGCTCAGAGATAGAGCTCGCGGGGGATCTCGCGGAATTCGCAGAAGATATCCTCCGCTGCGCGGCTGTAGATGCGCGCGACCGTCTCGCGGCAGCGCATCGCGTCCACCACGCGCACCTCGGCATTGCCAAAGCGGCCCTGCGTCTGCGCGCCGGTCTCGATCAGGGGCGTTTCGAAGTTGACATAGAACTGCGAAACGTCGTTGGTCTTGGAGCAGGAATGCGGCCGCATGGGATGTACGGTGGCGTTTCCCGCATGGTCGACGATGGTCACGTCAAACGGCTGCGCGCCGAGGCGGTCCGGCAGGCCGACGTGCTCGTCCACGGAATGGATGAAGGTGTTGCGGTTGTGCGTCACGCCGATGAGCAGGATCTTCGCGCCCGCGTCCGCAAGGCGGCTCCAGAGGAAGCCGACCGGCGCGGGAGAAGCGGCGTTTTCCTCTCCGGCGACGAACTCCTGCGCGCCTTTGCCATGCGCCCATACGGAGTGGGTCGGATGCAGAGAACGGACGCCGTCCGGCCGCTTTGCCGCAATGCGGGGCAGCGTGCCGATGCAGGGCACGGCCGTGCGCACGTCAAAGAAGGGGTTTTTCGAGTTCACGCTGTCCCATGTGTGCGTGGGCACGAGAAAAAGGCCTTCGGAAAGGAACTCGCAGAAGGCGTCGATGATGCCGTCCGCGCCGTTTTCCGTTTCGCCCACGGCCTTGAGCGAAATATGGATCAAAACCGTGTCCGTGCTCTTTATGCCCATCTCGGCGATCTGCCGCTTGAGCTCTTCTTTTGTATACATATTCTTCCTCCTGCGTGTGCAGATATGGATGTATTGTAATACGAAGGGCGGCGGATTGCAACCGCAAAGGCGCAGGCATATGCCCGGGGAGGGCTGAAAACAACTGAAAAAGTAATGAGGTTTGCGAGAGGTTTAAAAAAAGCAGCCGGAAGGATGGCCTGTTTTGCGGTTTTTGCGTTAAGATACAAGAACTCCCGATTGATTTTTATGCAAAAACCGTATAATATATAATCACAAAATATTGAATATGGGGGTTATATTCTATGGTGAAGAAAATCGTTGCGGCCCTGCTCGTGTTTTTGATGGTGCTCTCCGCGCTGGCTGCTCTCGCCGAGCAAACGGCCCCTGCGCTGACGCGCATCGGCGTGACGGCGTTCTCCATCGCGATCCCGGAGGGCTATGTAAACACGCCGGATGTGCCGGACGAGGATCAGATCGGTTACTATTGTAAGGATGAGAACAGCATCGATTTCGACGTGTATGCGTGGGTCAAGGGCGAGGAGACCGAGGCTGCGCTGGAAGAGGAAGCGGCTGCGCTCGCCGAACTCTATGGTTCGAGCGCTGCGCCGGTCGAGATCAACGGGATCAGCGGCATGCTGTACATCAGTTATGAGGAAATGATCGGGGAGACCTGGACCGTATACAACTATCTGTTCGAGGATGAATATTCCTTTATCGAGATTTGCTTCTGGACGGACGGCTCCGAGGAGGAGATCGCCAGCGCCGAAGCGATCATCGGCACGCTTGTGATGGGCTGAGACTTCACACAAAAAAGAACGGCTCTGCAAGGCAGCGCCGTTTTTTTTTCTGCTCGGAAGGGGGAGAGGCAGGGGCTCTGCCCCTGCACCCCGCTGCGCCTTCGGCGCCTTT
>JAUMYC010000295.1:1179-2355 GCA_030528845.1 Eubacteriales bacterium | reverse complement strand
CTTTCATGGCATAGGACGCGTTTGCTTTCAAAAAAGCGATCATGTTTGCCTTTGATATAGCGCAGGTATCCCTGTAATACTCCTCAAACAGCTCCTCTTTTATCTTCAGGGCTTTGAACTGCAGCCTTGCAAACCATCTGCGGCGTATCAGGCCGTAGCAGCTTCCGAAGGCCGGAGCGATCATGGCGCGGGTCAGTTTCGAAGGCACGACGAGCGCGCTCTCGATCAGGGCAAAACGGCAGACGTCCCTTCGCTGAGACAATACCTCCAATAGGACCTGCCCGCCCAGAGACAAGCCGCCCATCAGCAAAACCGAACCTTCAAAATGCTCGTCGATGAACCGCACGATCCGGGCTGCGTTTTCCTCGATGGTCGTAAAATCCGCGTCGCTTCCCGCATGGCCGTCCAAAATCGGCAGGATCACGCGATAATCGGCCGCGAGTTTCTCCGCTGCCTCCCGATAATTCCACCACGACAGGCCGCCGCCGTGCAAAAGGACGATCGCTTCTCTGTTTTGTTTTCCGTATTCGACATAACGCAACCGGTTTCCCCTCGCTTCCTTTTATCGCACGATGCGCAGAGAGCTGCCGCTCTTTCCGGAGCGCACGACGATCTTCTGCGGGATGCACTCCTCCAGCTTCGCCACATGCGAGATGACGCCGATCTGCCGGGTATCCCCGGCGAGCCGGTCGAGCACCTGCACGGCGTTTTCCAGCACGCGTTCGTCCAGCGAGCCGAAGCCCTCGTCGATGAACATGGCGTCGACCCTCTGTCCGCCCGCGTGCGCCTGCACCGTGCCCGAAAGCCCGAGCGCCAGCGCCATGGAGACCTGAAACGATTCTCCGCCGGAGAGCGAGGCCGTCTTGCGCTGCTCGCCCGTGAAGGCGTCGCGGATCTCGATGTTCAGGCCCGCTGCGGAATTTTTGCGTTCGCCCTTCACCTGATGCACGAGGCTGTATTTCCCGCCGCTCATCACGGCGAGATGCTCGTTCGCCGCCTCGAGGATCTCGCAGAAGAACTCCGTCATGGCGAACTTGTCGAAGCTCCAGACCACGTCGTCGCCCGCGCGACCGGAGGCGAGGTCGGCCAGCTTTCTCAGGCGCTCGTAGGCGCCGTCTGTGCGCGCGAGGCGCTGCTTCGCCGCGAGCACGGCCTCGTATACGCCTGCGTGGTTTT
>JAUMYC010000295.1:0-1169 GCA_030528845.1 Eubacteriales bacterium | reverse complement strand
GCGCGCGCGGCTGCAGTCGGCTTCCAGACGGCGCTGCTCCTCCTGCGCGGCGGCAGTCTGCCCGTCCAGTGCAGCAAGATCGACCAATTGCAGCCCCTGCGTCTGCGTGCGCAGGCGCTCCGTCTCGGAGGCAGCGGCCGCGCAGGCGCGCGCATATCCTTCGATCTCCCCGCGCCTTTCCCGCAGGAAATGCTCGCTGTCGCCCGTGCCGATGGGCTTCAGCGCCGCGTTTGCTTCCTGCTCGTCGGCAAACCCTGCGGCGGACACCGCCGCTTCCGTCTGCACGGCGCGGCGCGAAAGCTCTTCCCGGGCGCGCTGCATTTCTTCGCTCAACGTGCGCTGCTGCCCCAAAGAGCCGTGCAGCGCCTGCTGTGCCTGTTCCAGAGCGGCCTGCGCCTGCGCAAGTCGGCTGCGCAGCCGTTCATGTTCGGCTCTGCATGCGTCGAGCCGCTCCTGCGCGGCCGCGCGGGAGGGATACGCCAGATGCTCCTCCTGCCGGCGGATCGCCCCGGCCAGCTCCGCGTGCTGCGTCGCAAGAGCTTCGGCCATGCGGCCCTGCTCCTGCGCGCGCCTGTCCGCCTCAGCGGCGGCTTTTTTCTGCTGTTCCAGCTCTTTCCTGTCGCGGGCGAGCTGCCCTCTGCGCTCGTCGGCATGCTTGAACTTTGTAGAAAGGCTCTGCCCCTCCCGGAGCGCCTGAGCAAGAAGCGCTTCCAGCGCGCCCTGCGCGGAGAGCTCCGCCCAATCCTTAAAGGGCAGCGAAAGCTCTTTTGCGCGCGAAAGCAACTCTTCACGCCTGCTGCGCAGGGCAGACTGCAGCGCGCTGCATTTTGCCCGCTGCTCGCTCTGCTCCTGTTCGGCGGCGGCTTTGGTCTGCTGCGCCCGGTCGACCTCTGCCTGCGCGGGCACGGCCTCGCCCCGCTCCACATGCGGCGGCATATGCTGCGCGTCATAGGCGGCATGGCAGACCGGGCAGAGGGCCGAGCCGCTGCGGCGGAGCTGTTCGGCCAGCTCCGCGGAGAGCAGCGCCGCCTGTCCGCGGATAAAGGCCGCGTTGCACAGCGCATACTCCTGCGCGGCCTGCGCGGCGCGTTCGCTCAGCGCGGCGTAGCGCTGCAATTCGAACGCACAGGCCGCCTCTTCCTTTTCCGCCTCTTCCGCTCCGGCGCGCA
>JAUMYC010000082.1 GCA_030528845.1 Eubacteriales bacterium | reverse complement strand
GACGGAGTCCCCTGCACAGGTCCCCCAACACAGCAAAAAGCGTTCGGCCTCACAAAAAGGCCGAACGCTTTTTCGTTGATCACAATGTTCTCTCGAGGCGGATGCACTGGCCGACGAACACGAGTTCCTTGAGCGGCACGGTCTCGGCATGGAATTCGCGGTCATAGCTCTGCAACATGACCAGCGCGCCGGGCAGCTTTTTGACCTTGCGGGCCATGCGCCTCTCGCCCCTGCGCACGATCATGATAGCGTCCTCCACCGGCACGGCCTGCGGCACGACCAGCAGCAGGTCTCCCGCCCAGATGCGGAAGCCGGAGAGCGCGTCGTCCGGGCAGCGGAAGAAGGTCACCTTGTCCGGGTGGCCGCCTTCGATCTTGCCGCCCACCACCGGGCACATCCTGTGGTCGATCACCACTCCGTCCTCGCCCATGATCGGCACGCGCTTGAGCACGCCGCCCAGCGCGTCCAGCCAGTTGGACGCGCCCTCCACGACCTCCTGCTTTTCCGGCTCGGAGAGGGGCTTGTCCGGCGTTTCGGCGGCGATGATATAGGGGCGGGGCTTGGGCCGCAGCTTGACCGGGCCCTCGTTGGCGGCGTCGAGCTCGGCGGACATGGGCGTGACGCTGCCCTCCGCGCCCAGCGCCTTCATGATGCGCTGGCTCTGCTCGTCGCTCACGATGCGCGTGCCCATTTCGATGGACTTGATCACGTTTTCGGCCATGCCGACCTTTTTTGCCAGCTGTTTTTCCGTCATGCCCTTTTTCAGGCGCGCTTCACGGATGATCGCGCCCATGCGGCTGCCATTCATTTTGTCTCTTCCTCCGTTTCATAGCCTGCATACAGGCCGTCAAAATCCACGTTTTTCCAATAGGCGCGCATGTTTTCCATGCGCTCGTCGATGTTCTCCTGCGTGACGCGCCCCTCGCCCGCGGCGACGTCCGCGATGATCTCGCTCATCATGGCCGGGTCAAAATGCACCCTGTCCTTGTAGCGGTCCAGGTCCATGGTCTTGTCCGGGTCGTCCACGAAATTATAGACCTGCACGTTGGGCAGCAGGAGCATCTCGCGCATGACCGCGTCCATTCCGGCCATATAGCAATCATATTCGCCGTAGCGGGTCACATAATCCCAAAAAAACGCATTTCCGGGCGGGAAGACAAAATAAAACTGCGTTTCCGGGTGCTCCCGGGCGATGGAGAGCACGTTCGTCTCGTAATTCTCCAGCACCTGCGCGCGCAGCTCGGGCGTGAACTGCTCCGCCGGCTCGGCCTCGGGCCGGTTCGGGCCGTAGACCTTGATCAGCTCTTCCCAGCCGGTCGGGTCGTTCCAGACCTGATGGTCGTGGTCGATGGGCGAGATATTGAACAGCGGCCTAAGCAGGTCCGGCGCGACGTCCTTATTGAGCAGATATTTGCTGTCGTTCCGGAAGCTGTCGTCGTAGAGATAGTCCGGGTTGTCGCTGTGGCCCATGGTGTCGGCCTTTGTGAGCACATGGGTGATATCCAGCACCCAGAACACCTGCCCGATCTCGCCATCATGGTGCGCATAGGCGTATTTCAGAAGATCGCCCAGCTCCTTGAAATAGGAGCCCGCCAGCTTCACCTTGATCGCGTCGGCGTCAAAGAGGGCGTTGAACTCGCTGGCCTTTGCGTCCTGCGTGACGGAGGTGCCCAGCATGATCGCGTCGTATTCCGCAAAGCGCGTCAGGCCGTAGCTTTCGTAGCGCGAATCGTCGCTGCGCTGCATCTGCATGCCCAGCCACGGCTCGTGATAATGCATATACGGGTCGATCACATAGACCGCGCCCGCGTAGAGGATAAACATCGCCGCCAGCGCGGCCAGCGCCGCGCAGGCCCATTTCTTTGCCATAGGCACACCTCGATTTTTTTGCTGAAAAACCGCTTTCTCAGAAGTTGAAATAGAGGAAGGTCGTCACGCCGGAGAGCGAGAGCACCGACCAGCCGATCAGCGCCACGGCCACCAGCGCGCGGCCGGGCGTGGGCCGGAACACGGCCAGCCGCTCGTGCACGTTCTTCATGCCGGTGGAGGCGTACATGCAGAACGCCGCCAGCGCGACCAGCGGCAGCCACTGCGGCAGCAGGTTCGGCAGCACCTTGTTCATCAGCAGATCAAACTCCGTGATCAGCACGCTCTGGCTCATCTCCCGGGCGACCGGCCCGAAATCAAAGCGGAAGACCTGCTTCCAGAGCAGCAGCGCGTCGCCCAAAGAGCTGGCGCGGAACAGGGAGATATTGAACAGGTTGAGCACGAAGGTGATCGGATAGAGGATCCACTCTCTCGTGCGGGCGATCTGCTTTTTCCAGATGCGGCAGCCCACCAGCATCAGGCCGTAGGCCATGCCGAAGAGGATGTACGTCCAGCCCGCGCCGTGCCAGAAGCCGGAGATGGTGAACACGATCATCGTGTTCAGGCAGGCGCGCGCCACGCCCTTGCGGCTGCCGCCCAGCGGGATGTAGACATAAGTCGTGAAAAAGCGGGTGAGCGTGATGTGCCATCTCTCCCAGAAGCCCGCGATGGTGCAGGCGCGATAGGGCGAGCGGAAGTTCACGGGCAGCTCGATGTTGAACAGCAGCGCAGCGCCTGTGGCGATGTCGCAATAGCCGGAGAAGTCCAGGTAGATCTGCAGCATATAGCAGAGCATGGCCAGCAGCGCGCTGGTGGAATTCAGCGCGGGGATGTTCGCATAGGCCCAGTTCACCGCCAGCCCCAGCGTGTCCGCCAGAAGCACCTTCTTGGCCAGACCGAAGCCCAGCGCATACAGGCCGCGCAGCACATTGTCCCAGTTCAGGCGATGCTTTTTTTCGTCCGCAAACTGCGGGGCGATCTCGCTGTGCAGCACGATGGGCCCGGCCACCAGCTGCGGAAAGAACGAGACGAACAGCGCGTAATCCAGAAAATTATAATCCGGCGCCTTGCCCTTGTAGCTGTCGATCATATAGCCCAGCTGCTGGAAGGTGTAAAAGCTGATGCCCAGCGGCAGCACAAGGTGCAGCAGCGGGATCTCGCTGCCCAGCACGGCGTTGATATTTGAAATGAAAAAATCGGTGTATTTGAAATAGAACAGGATGCCGATGTTGAGCAGCATGCCCGTCCAGAAGGCAGCCCTGCGCACGGCGGGGGCCTTTGTGCGGCTCATGATCCGGTTCATGCCGAAGTTCACGCCGATGGACGCGCCCATGATCAGAAAATACGTCCAGTTGAAAAAGCCGTAAAACCACAGCGACATGCCCAGAAGATACGCCTTGGCCAGAGTGGGCCGCCGCAGCCTGTGCAGCAGGAAATAGCCCGTGACGGACAGCGGCAGAAACAGCAGAAGAAAAATATAGGAATTGAATTGCATCGCAGAACTCCCTCGGAAATCTCTTTCGTATTAGTATACACAAAACCCGGCTGCGGGGCAACCCGCCCTCAGCGCGCCTGCGGCGGGATGCCCGAGAGCGCGCGGAAGAGACGGTTTCTGTCTAAGATCCATTTCGATATGGCCAGCCCGCCCAGCAGGCTCAGCGCAAAGAGAGAGAGGATGAGCGCGGCGGGCTCTCTCAGGCCCAGCAGCTGCGCCAGCAGCACGCGCCCCGCCACCAGAAAATACCCGTTGAGCAGGTACAGCTGCAGAGAATAGCGGCTGCACAGGCCGAGGAAGCGGCCGAGCAGGGCGGGCAGCTCCCACGCCGTGCAGGCGACGGCCACGCTCGCGCAGCCCAGCGCCGCGTATAGGTAATCCCTGTGCGCAAAGCCCGGCAGGGCATATTGCAGAAGCGTGAACCCGCCCAGAAACAGCGCCGCGGAGCCGAGCGTCCAAAGCAGAGGCCTTTTGCGGATACACGCGTGCGCCCGGCTCAGCAGCGGCACATTCCGCCGCAACAGCACTCCCAGCGCAAAATAGCCGAGGTAATAGATGTTCTTGTTCATCACGAACATGCGCGTCATGGGCACGGGCTCGAGCAGCATCGTGACCGCGATCAGCACGGGCAGAAACCATTTTCCCTTTATCCTGTCCAGCAGCGGAAAGATCGCCGAGACCACAAAGAGCGAATAGAGAAACCAGTATTCCCCGCCGTAGAGCGCGAGGCTGAGCAGCCCCTCGCCAAAGCCCTGCGCGCCGTTGACCAGCGCGCCGCCCACGCTGTGCAGCACGACGCTCGCCCCGCCGAAGACCGCATAGGGCACGAGCAGGCGCAGGCAGCGCTTTTTCAGATATGCCCCGTAGCGCTCGCAGCGATAGACAAAGCCGGCCAGAATGAAAAACAGGGGCATATGGAACGCGGCGAGCATGCGAAAGAGCCAGTCGCACCACGGGTAGAGCGCGCGCAGGTCGATGGGATATTCGACGATGCCGTGATAGAGCAGCACGCTGAGAATGGCCGCCCCGCGCAGGTGATCCGCCGCCGGAAAATACGTCTTGCTTTGCATTGCCCTCCGCCTTTCCTGTTCGTTTGCCTTCCACATTATATATCCTGCGCCGCCGCGCAGACAAGCCCGGGCCGCGCGGGGCGTTTTCTGCGCCGCCGCGAGGATTTTTCGCGCCGCTGCGAAAAAAACGCGGAGAGCCGGCAAAACGCTTTCCGGCCCCCCGCATGTTCTCTTTCTTCCGGCTGTATTTATTCCGCTTCCGGCTCGGCGGGCTTTGCGAAGACGACCTTCGCCGTCTCCACGCGGTGGTCCTCCACCTTTGTCACCGTCACGGTCATGTTCTCGTAGGTGAAGAAATCACCCTTGTCCGGGATGCGCTCGAGCTGTTCCATGATCCAGCCGCCCAGCGAGACGGATTCGGACTCGATCTTCAGCTCGAAATGCTCGCAGAAATCCGCAAAGGAGATGGCGCCGTCGATGGCGTAGGTGTCCTCGGCCTCCATGCGGATGGGGATCTCCACGTCGTCATGCTCGTCCCAGATATCGCCTACGAGCTCCTCGAGGATGTCTTCCATCGTCACGATGCCCTGCGTTCCGCCGTATTCGTCGATGACGACCGCCATGTGCGATTTGTTCGTGCGCAGCAGGTCGAGCAAATCGTCCACGCGCTCGTTGGCCATGACGAAGAGCGGGGTGGTCATGATCTTGCAAAGGGGCAGCGGGTTCACGCCCGTGCCGCGGTAGAAATCCTTCAGATGCACGACGCCGACGATCTTGTCGATGCTCTCTTCATAGACCAGCAGGCGCGAGAAGCGCGTCTCGGAAAATTTCTTTGCGACCTCCTGCTTGGAGGCGTCCACGTCCACCGCCTCGAGATCCACCCTGTGCGTCAGGATATCCTCGGCGCGCAGATCGCCGAATTCGATCGCGTTCTTGAGCAGCTCGCCCTCGTCCTCGTCGATGCTGCCCTCCTGCTGCACCTCTTCCACCAGCATCAGCAGCTCTTCCTGAGACATCTTCGTGTCCCCGTCGCTCTTGAGCAGCTTGGAAACGAGCTTTTTCCACTGGGTGAAAATGAAGTTGATGGGCGTGAGCACGACGATGAACAGGTTGATCAGCGGCGCGGAGAACATGGAAAACTTCTCCGGCACGTCCTTGGCCACGCTCTTGGGCGTGATCTCGCCGAAGATGAGCACGATGATGGTGATCACGACGGTGGAGACCGTCGCGCCGCTCGCGCCCATAAGGTTGACAAAGAGCACGGTCGCGATGGAGGAGAGCGCGATATTGACGATGTTGTTGCCGATGAGGATCGTGGAAATGAGCTTGTCGTACTTTTCGGACAGCTCATAGGCCAGCTTCGCCTTGCGGTTGCCCTTTTCCGCCATGGTCTTGAGCCTCGTCTTGTTCAAAGAGGAGAAGGCCGTCTCGGTGGCGGAGAAATAGGCGGACATGATCACGCAGAAGACCATCGCGATGATACTGGGCAGGATACTGGGGGCAGGTTCAGGCATTGCTAAAAAAACTCCTTTGCTTTGTTCTAAATATTGTCGCTTCAGCGGGAGGAAAACGGAAAAACAGACGCAAAAAAGCATACCTGTGCCCCATGAGCGCAGATATGCCCTGTCAAGCGATCGCATAAACTGTGAGCTTCACCGCCAGCACCGCCGGTACTGTCCATTCCGGAGTCCACCTCCACGGGTTATAACCATATTATCATCCCATGTTTGTCGAAATCCTCGCTTGCGCGGGCTTTCGACCCGGGATCCGCCGTGCGGATTCCTAAACTTCATTATGCCGTGTTTGTCGAAATCCACGCTTTCGCGGGCTTTCGACCCGGAATCCGCCGCGCGGATTCCTAAACTTCATTATACCGTATTCCGCTCCCTGCGTCAACTCTTCCGGGCTCCGCGCGCCGCTTTTAAAAAATTAACACATCCGCGCGCCTGTGCGGCCGATGCGGACTGTATTCCTTCCACCACAGCCACAGCTACAGCATCTCGTAGGGAGGCCGCGGCCCCGCCACAGAATATGCCCCGGAGGTTTTCCACAGGATTACAGACTTTTCCACAGGTTGTGGAAAAATTAACTTCGATTTGTGACGCTGTGTGAAGAATCTGACGCGTTCCCCTTGCCGAAAAAGCCTGAATCTGCTATGATTATTCCAGTTTCAACGCAGCGCCGGCCAGCCGGGCAAGGGCGCTTTTCTTGTGGATAACCTTGTGGATTATGTGTAAATTCCTGTGGATATGCTGTGATATCCGCTGTGTATAATCACATCTTTCGCCTTTTGAGCGGGCGGGAGAGCGCCGTATCCGCAAGGGAAAAGGATAGCAAGCAGAACACAAAAGAAGGAATACGGGGGCAGCCATGAATACTATCGAAGCGAATCAAAAATGGGAAGAAGTGCTGGGTCTTCTGCGGGAGGAGATCACGGGCTTTAATTACGACACGTGGATCGCGCCGATCGTCCTGATGGAAGTGGAGGACGGCGTCGTTCGCCTGGAAGTGAGCGATATGTTCATCCGCTCCAACCTGAAAAAGCGCTATGAGCGCTTCATCCTGCAGGCGGTCCAGACGGTCTTCGGCCCGGAATACGAGGCCGAGTTCCTCTCGCCGGGCATGAAGCCGGAGGACACGGGCCGCAAAACGCCCGCGCGCACGAACACGGGCTTCAACCTGAACCCGCGCTATACCTTCGACACCTTCGTGGTCGGCTCGAACAACCGCTTCGCCGCCGCCTCCGCCTCCGCCGTGGCGGAGATGCCCGCCGTGGCCTATAACCCGCTGTTCCTCTATGGCGGCGTGGGCCTTGGCAAGACGCACCTGATGCACGCCATCGGCCATGAGATCCTCCGGCAGGATCCGGACGCCAACCTGCTCTATATGACCAGCGAAGAGTTCACCAACGAGGTCATCTCCTCCATCTCCAAGCGCAAAAACGAGGAGCTGCGCGACAAGCTGCGCAACGTGGACGTGCTCATGGTCGACGATATCCAGTTCATCGCCGGAAAGACCGCCACGCAGGAGGAATTTTTCCATACCTTCAACCAGCTGCACAGCATGAAAAAGCAGATCGTCATCTCCTCCGACCGGCCTCCGCAGGAGATCCCCACTCTTGAGGAGAGGCTGCGCTCGCGCTTTCAGATGGGCCTCGTGGCCGATATCCAGCGGCCGGACTACGAAACCCGCATCGCCATCCTCAACCGCAAGGCGGAGGAGGAGCATTATCAGTTCGACGACGAGGTGATCGCCTTCATCGCCGAGAATATCAAGAGCAACATCCGCGAGCTCGAGGGCGCGATGAACCGCGTCAACGCCTTTGCGGATCTCAACCGCAGCCCGGTCACCATGGAGCTGGCGCGCGAGGCGCTCGGAGACCTGATCCCCATCCGCGACCCGAAGAGGGTGACGGCGGAGCTGATCATGCAGGTGGTCTGCGACCATTGCGGCGTGACCATCGAGGATATGACCTCCAGCCGCCGCAGCCGCGAGATCTCCGAGCCGAGGCAGATCGCCATGTACCTGTGCCGGGAGCTGGTCAAGCTCTCCACCACGCGCATCGGCGCGGCCTTCGGCAAGCGCGACCACACCACCGTCATGCACGCCTGCGAAAAGGTCAGCAAGGACGCAGCCAAGAGCCCCGAGGTCAGAAAGACCATCGAAACGCTCAAGCAGAAGATCAAGGAAGCGTGATTTTTTTTCCAAAGAAACCGGAGGCGACGCGCAATGCTGCACATCAAGGCCATGATCGAGTCGATCGGCATGCTCCCCCTGTTCCGCTCGCGCGTTCCGGGCTTTTCTGTAGAAGAGATTTTTCCGCAGGCGCGCTGGTGGACGGGCAGAGAGGACGACCCCTGGGCCCTGCGCACCGCCCTCGCGGCCGACCCGGACGTCGTCTACGCCAAGCTCTTTGACAAAAAGGCGGGCTTTGTTCACCGGCGGCTGTATGCGGATCTGCTCAACCTGCGCCGCGACGGCTACGATTTTGACGCCCTTGTAGACGAAGGGCGCGTGCCGCTCAAGGAGCGCAGGCTCATGCAGGCGGCCTTTTCCGCCGGCGAGGCGCGCTTTTCCCACGAGCTCAAGCGCATGGCCGGCTTTGAAAAAGGCGGCCTGTCCGGCTTCGATGCGGTGAGCGCCTCCTTGCAGCAGAAATGCTATCTGCTGGTGCAGGGCTTCGGGCGCAAGAGAAACCGCATGGGCGAGGAATACGGCTGGGAGATCGGCCTGCTCGACACGCCCGAGAGGCGCTTCGGCCCGGACTATATCGAAAAAGCCTACGAGCGCGAGCCGGAGGAATCGCTCGAGCTGCTCCTGCGGGAGCTGCGCGCGGCCCTGCCCGGCGCGGACAGAAATGCCCTCGAGGCGCTGCTGCGCGGATGAGCCGTTTTTTAGGCCCTGTGCAAAACATCCCCGCTTGTCCACCCTCTCTCCTCCCTCTTTTCCCCAAATTGCGACGGATTTCCACACCCGCCGCTGCCCTGTATACACGCCAAAAATCCATATAAATCAAGGCTTTCACGATTTGTAAACAGAGTTATCCACATTATCCACAGCACTACGACTATTACTTCGAACTATATACTATATATTATTATACGGGAGGCTTTCGGCCATGAAATTCAGCTGCAATTCCACCGATTTTTTGGAAGCCCTGTCCACCGCGACCCACGCACTGCCCGCGCGCACGACCGTGCCTGCGCTGGAATGCGTTCTGATCGAAACGGACGAGGACGATAACCTGCGCATCACCTGCTCGGACAGCTCTCTGACGATCATCACCAAATGCAATGCCACGGTCTATGAAGGCGGCGCGGTGCTGCTGCCGGGCAAGCTTTTGGCGGAGATCTCCAGAAAAATGCCCGAGGGCGAGCTGACGGCTTCGACCGCGGAAAACGGCTATATGATCTTCCGCTGCATGGGCTCGCGCACGCAGATCGCCGCGCGCCCGGCCAACCTCTATCCGCCGGTGAGCGGCATGGAAGAAAACGACGGCGCGGACACGATCGTGCTGCCGCAGAGCCTGCTCAAGGACATGATCCTCAAAACGAGCTTTGCCATCGCTGCCGACGAGGAGAGGCCGATTTTGACCGGCTGCCTTTTGGACGTGGAGGGCGGCGAGGCGCGCATGGTCGCGCTGGACGGCTTCCGCATGGCCATCCGCATGCAGCGCGTGGGCGACAGCTCCGCGATCAAGGCGGTCATCCCCGGCAAGGCGCTGCAGGAGATCGCGCGCATCCTCTCCGACGACGAGCAGGAGACCATCGCCGTGACCATGCGCTCCGGCCGCATGCACACCTGCATCGGCTCCACCGAGATCTACGCCATCCTCAAGGAGGGCGAGTTCATCAATTATAAGCAGATCACGCCGTCCACATGGAACACCAAGGCCGAGCTCGAGAGCAAGGAGCTGGCCGAGTGCGTCGAGCGCGCTTCGCTCATCGCGCGCGAGGGCAAGAATTATCTCGTGCAGCTCAATATCGGCGACGGCAAGATCGTCATCACTTCCAATTCCGAGATCGGCGACGTCTATGAAGAGCTGCCCGCCGAGATCGAGGGCGAGGAGCTGACCATCGCGTTTAATGTGAAATATCTCTCCGATGCGCTCAAGGCGCTCGACGGCCGCCGTATCGTTATGCGCTTTATCTCCAGCGCGAATCCCTGCGTGGTGCTGCCCGCCGACGGCGACGATTGCCTGCACCTCATCCTGCCGGTCCGCCTTAGGGCCTGACGAGAGGAGTTGCCGGGGAGGGTCTTTCTTTAGAAAAAGAAAGACCCTCCCCGGACCCCACCCAAAGAAACCGATAAGGGGTTAAGGGCTTTTGCGGGGAGACCTATTATTATTGTTTATGTTATTAACACACCCCCACCACCCAAAAAAAACACCATTATTTTGTTTTTGTTGT
>JAUMYC010000081.1:8542-10291 GCA_030528845.1 Eubacteriales bacterium | reverse complement strand
AGCATATTGTCCGCGTTGAGATAAAACGCGGTGCAGAGCAAAAAGAGGAGCGATTCGCCCCAGAAGAGCCCGTTCAGAAAGGGCGCGGGCACGAGCGATCCGGTGACCCCTGCGCCGAAGAGATAGAGCACAAGGCCGATGGACGCGCCGTGCTGGCCGGTCCAGAGCGGAAACTCCAGCGTGGCCTCGCGCATGGAAAAGAGCATCATCAGCGCCATGATCGCCCCGGCGAGCGTACCGCGCAGGAAGAAGAAGCTGTTCTGCACGGCAAAGGCCGTCGTGCCCGCGATGATCAGCACGCCCAGCAGCGCCGCACGGGGAAAGCGCAGCGGCAGCCTGCCGCGCAGGACCTTGCCGGGCAGCAGGCTTAGCGGCAGGGCAAGCAGCAGCGCGCCCGCATACAGAGCCGCGCTGAGGCGTTCATTCTCCAGCGCAAGGTGCATCAGCAGCACCGGAAGGCCCGCTGTCATCAGATAAAAATACACGACGCGGAATACTTTTCGCAAAAAGACCCTCATGCGCTCGCGCCTCCCTTCGCTTGTCCGGGCGCGGCTTCGAGATTTTCCAGCGGCATGAAGGCCACGGAATTGCCCAGCAGCTCCATCTCGCGCATGCGCCTGCGGATGCCCTCGCTCTCATAGGCGGAGAGGATCAGGATATCCGCGCCGGAGACTTCGAAATTGTCCAGAAAGGTCTGGAAGGTGGCTTCGTAATGGATGATCATGCGGGACATGGCGGAAAAGAGCTGCTCGAGCTGGTCTGCCGAGCGCCGCGCCGGTACAAAGATCGTCTGGCCGGTGCCCTTTTCGCCCTGATAGCAGGCGTTTGAGGCAAAGCCTGCCTCCGAGCCGTAGCGCAGCGCGCGTTCGCACAGGGTCGCCGCGATGCGGATGCCCTGCTCGATTGTCTCCTGCTCGTAGTCCATCAGCTCGCCCCACTGGTTTTCTTTCGTCTGCACGTTGAGCAGCACGAGCACCTTCGGGTCGGCGGTGTAATCGCGCACCTTCACCTGCAAAGAGCCCGTGCGGGCCGTGGCGCGCCAGTGGATGTCGCGCAGCGGGTCGCCCTGCATGTAGCCGCGGATATTGGCCACGAGGAAAGGATCGGGCAGGATATAGCGGCGCACGGCCATCTCGCCCTGCCAGCGGGTGCACGGCGTGGTCAGCTCGTTTTCCGAAAGCAGGCGAGGCCACACCTCCAGCGTGCAGTCGTGCTTGGTCTGGGTGGTGCGGTTGGACATGCCGAAGATATCGCCCGTGGTGAGCGCCACGGAGCCGATGTCATAGCAGCCCCTGTGCAGGCAGGAGATGGTATGGCGCCGGGTCACCTGCCGGAAGGGGGCAAGGAAAAAGACGGATTTGTGATATTGCTCCGCGCTGATCTCCCGCTCTGCGGAGTGCTGGCGCCCGAAGCGCAGAAAGGGGGAGATGCGGCTCTCCGCGCGCAGCCACGGCACCGGCAATATTTTCATATTGCGGATCACCTCGACCAGCTCCACCTTCTCGCCCTCATACACGGTCTTCTTGTTCAGATAGCGCCGATAGGAGAGGGCGTGCAGGTTGAAGATGGCAAAGAGGGCGGCCTGCAGGGCTGCCAGAAAAAACGCGGCGAGCAGCGCCCAGACAGCGCTCATGCTTCGCTTTGCGCTTCCGTGGGCGCGGTAACGCCGGAAAGCGCCTCCTCGACCGCCTGCTCCTGCAGGCCTTCCTTGGAATACATGCCGCGCACGATCATCCTGTGGGCCAGCAC
>JAUMYC010000081.1:6110-8532 GCA_030528845.1 Eubacteriales bacterium | reverse complement strand
GGAGTGACGAAGGAGCGGCCGCGGATCATGGCCAGCGCCTGCGAAGCGCGCATGAGCGCCAGCATCGCGCGCGGGCTCGCACCCAGCTGCACCTGCGCAAGGGAGCGCGTGCGCTCACAGATGGCCACGATATAGGCCATGACCGCCGGGGAAACGTGCGCGTCGGCAAAGGCCTTCTGCGCGGCGACGATATCTTCCGCGGAGGCGACGGGCTCGAGCTTGGCGAGCGGGTCGTCCGTGACGAAGCGGCTGAGGATGGCGATGGCCTCGCTCGTGTCCGGATAGCCGGGCTTGAGGCGCATGAGGAAGCGGTCGAGCTGGGCCTCGGGCAGGGGGAAGGTGCCCTGAGTCTCGACGGGGTTCTGCGTGGCGATGACCAGGAAGGGCTCCTCGAGCCTGCGCGTCTGGCCGTCGATGGTCACCTGCCGCTCCTCCATGCATTCCAGCAGAGAGGACTGCGTGCGGGGCGTGGCGCGGTTGATCTCGTCCGCGAGCAGGATGTTGGTGAAGACCGGGCCGGGGTTAAAGACGAATTTGCCCTCCTGTGCGTTGTAGACCGAAATGCCCGTCACGTCGCCGGGCAGAAGATCCGGCGTGAACTGGATGCGCGTGTAGGCGCAGCGAAGGGATTTGGCGAGGGCCTTGGCCGTCATGGTCTTGCCCGTGCCGGGCACGTCCTCAAAGAGCACATGCCCCCGGGAGATCAGCGCGCAGAGCATCAGCTCGAGCGTGCTTTCCTTGCCCACGATCACCTTGGAGATGCTTTCGTTTACCTTTTTTGCCAGTTGCGCCACGTGTTCCTGTGCGTTTGCCATTGTCTGCAGTCCCTCCTGTGTAGTTTTTTGTACTGTTTAATCCTGTGCCTGCTGTGCCCGCGCGTCGGTCAGAGCGATCGCCCGCTTGAGGGTGCTCGCCGCCAGCGACGCGGCCCTGTTTCCGCCCGCGCCGCCCTGTTCGATCACGACGGACACGGCATAGGGATATTCCTCTTCGGCCAGAAAGCCGATAAACCAGGCGTTTGTTTCGATGGACTTATCCTCGCTCGTTTCGGCGGAGCCGGTCTTGCCGCAGACGGCGTAATCGTCGATCTGCGCGCGCGTGCCGGTGCCGCTTTCCACGGTCTTATACATATATTTCGTCAGCGTGGCAGCGGTTTCCTGCGAGCAGACGCGCCGATATTCCGTGGCCACGGCCTGCAGGCGGGGGATGCCGCCCGCGCTCTCGGCCTGCAAAAGCAGCAGCGGCTCCATCATCATGCCGCCGTTGGCGATCGCGCCTGCGGTCATCGCCATGTGCAGCGGGGTGACGGTCGTCTCGCCCTGGCCTACGCCCGTCCATGCGAGCGCGCCGATATCGCTCAGGTCCTCGGTCAGGTTGGAGGCGTAGAGCGTCAGATCCGCAAAGGAGAAGCGCTCTCCAAAGCCGAACGCCTCGGCCGTGGCGCGCAGATTTTCCGCGCCCAGAGCGCAGGTGATGGTAGCAAAGGAGCAGTTGCAGCTGCGCGTGAAGGCGCCCTGCAGGCTCAGGTCGCCGTGGGCCAGCGCGCCGCTCTGGCAGGTGACGCTGGTATCGCCGAAGGCGCGCGAGGCAGTGCAGTGGAACTGCTGCTGCTGGATGCCGGGCATGTGCTCCAGCGCCGAGGCGAGCGTGATGACCTTGAAAATGGAACCTGGTGTGTACTGGCCCTGCAGGCAGCGGTTGAAATAGCTGCTGCCCTCCGTGTCGAACACGCGCGACTCCAGCAGGGCCTGCGGGTCGTAGTCCGGCTTGGAGACCATCGCGAGGACCTCGCCGGTCTTGTAGTTGATCACGCATACCGCGCCCTGATAGCCCACGGGGAAGGCCTCGGAGATATAGCGGCAGAGGTTTGCGTCGATCGTGAGGGTGATATTGTCGCCCGTGTAGCTCTTGCCCGTCAGTGCGGCGGACATGCGGTCGAGCACGGAGCCGGAAAAGCCCGTGAGCAGGTTGGCGTGGTAGCTTTCCACGCCCGTGCCGGACATGGAGAGCTGATCGCCCACCGTCTGCGAGACGGAGCGGCGCAGCGCCTCGTCCGCGTTGTAGCGGCGCTCGCCCTGCGCGTCGGTGGTGGCCAGCAGGACGCCGTAGCGGTCCGTGATATCGCCCATGGCGGTGTTCTTTTTGGCCGTGGTCAGCCGCTGGTTATATTGCGAGACCGTCCAGCGGGAGCCCTGCGAATAAACTGTGTAGCCGAACCAGCCGGAGAGGAAGAGGAACAGCGCGATGATCAGCACGCCGGTGGTATAGAGGCTGCGGCGCAGCTTGTTCATTCTCTGCTCGCCTCCCTTCGCGCCAGACGCTTGAGGTCTTCGTCCTCGTCGTTTGCGTTGATAGACGAAACGCCCAGCAGCAGGCCCATGCCGCCCATCATCGCCACCAGAGAGGAGCCGCCCGCGCTGAC
>JAUMYC010000081.1:0-6100 GCA_030528845.1 Eubacteriales bacterium | reverse complement strand
CGTGAGCGGGATGAGCTTGATATTTCCGCCGATGTTGATGAAGGTCTGCAGTCCGATGAGGCAGACCACGCCGAAGGCCAGCAACGCATGAAAGCTCGTGCGCGCGTTCGTGGCGATGGACAGCCCGCGCATGAGGATGAGCACATAGACCGCGATGAGCAGCAGCGAGAAGATCAGCCCGTATTGCTCGGCGATGGAAGCGAAGATGAAATCGCTGTGGTAGAGGGGCACGTTGCGCGGCAGCCCCAGCCCGAGTCCCATGCCGAACATGCCGCCGGAGCCGATGGCGATGAGCGCCTGTACCAGCTGATAGCCGCCGACGAGCGGGTCGGACCAGGGGTCGAGGTAGAGCTCCACGCGCTTTTGCACGAGGGGGATCGCCTTATATGCCAGCACGGCAGCGCCGCTGCCCGCGGCAAGGCCCGCCAGCGTGACGGGCAGGTTGGCCGTGGCGGCGTAAAAGAGCGCCAGCGTCGTCAGGAAATAGATCAGCACCGCGCCCAGATCCTTTTCCAGCATCAGAATGCCGCAGAGCAGCGCCGCGAAGAAAATAGCGGGGATGCAGGAGCGCAGGCGCGCGTTGCGCGAAAAGCTGGCCGCGAGGATATAGATGAGCGTGAATTTGACAAATTCGGAGGGCTGGATGGAGAGGAGGGTCTGCTCGCCCTTTTTGAAGATGAGCCAGTTCTTCGCGCCGTTCACCTCGGAGCCAAGCACCAGCGGCGAGGCCACCGCGCACAGGGAGATCAGCAGCAGCGGCATGAGCCATTTTTCCCAGGAGCGCACATGGCGGATGAAGAAAATGCCGAAGGCCATCGCGGCAAAGCCCGCGAGGATATAGTACGCCTGCTCGGCCGGGGTGATGGGAGAGCGGGCGATGGCCTTGAGCGTGACAAGACTCACGGAGAGCAGGAACATTACCAGCAGCAGCAGCGCCCTGTCTATAGGCCAGAAGCGGGAAAACAGGCGGCAGAAAAAGACCGTGCCCAGCGGCATCGCAGCAGCAAACAGGAGCGCCTGTGTGTCCACAGAACCCTCCGTCTTAAAGGCAAGCAGCAGCATCGCCGTGACCTGAAAGAGGATCACGCCGTACTGCAAAAGGCTCGTATTCGTGCGGAGCACCAACTGCTTGAGGTTTTCCGCGTCTATCGTTTTTCGTCCTGCCACCAGTACACCTCGTCGGGATCGTTATTTTTCTTTGCGCCCTTTGCGCCGCTTTTTCGCGAGGCGGCTTTGGGAGCGCTCTTTTTTGCGGGCGGAGCGCTGGGGAGGTCCAGCGCGTCGAAGCCGTCGTCAAAGGGCATGAACAGCTCGTCGGCCGAGGGGATCTTTTTCGATTTCCCCTTGGCGGCCGTTTTTTTGCCTGTCTTCTTTGCGGCGGAGGCGGGTTTGCGCTTCGCCTCGGGGGCCGGCTTGTCTTCCATGAACAGATCGCCGGCCGGCTTTGCCTTTTTCGCGGGCCGGGGTTCTTTGTCGGGAGAGGAGGCATGCACGCCGATGGGGGAGAACAGCTCGTCGTCGGCGATCTCCACGTCCACCTCGCGCTCCTCGCCGGGCGAATAGAGCACCAGCATGAAGCTGAGCGTGCCGATCATGAAGCGGTCGCCGTCGCGCAGGAGCAGCTTTTTGCCCGTCCTGCCGCCCAGCCAGATCTCGGCCTTGCCGATGGTCTCGATCAGCACGCCGTTTTCCCGCTGCTCGATATGCGCGTGATAGCGCCGGATATCGGGGTGCTTGAGCCGCACGTCGCTCCTGCGCGAGGAGCCCAGCAGGCCCTCCTTGGGAACGGGGATGCGGCTGCCGCGCCGCAGAGAGCGCCCGCCGCCGACGACCACGATCTCGCCGATGGCGCCGGTGTCCGGCGCCCAGGAGCGCAGCACGCGCGCGCGGCGCGTATCGCGCACCGTGGCCCGCCATGCGCGGAAGACGATGATCGCCGCGATAGCCGCGAACCAATAGCGCATGCCCATGGAGAGCAATGTGTACCAATCCGAGCGCAAGCCGAAACCTCCCCACAATATCGTTTGATATACCAGAATACCATGAAATTATGGCCTGAATGTTAAGACAAAAGTCACGCGCAAAAGGTTGCGTTCCGGCGCGGCTTCTGCTAAAATAGAGCAGATCAAAAGGGTGTGCCCTGAATATAGAATGCGACATCCCCGAATCAAGGAAGGTAGGATCAAAAATGGCAAACAACGAGAATTGCACGCATGATTGTTCCACATGCACCGAAAACTGCGCCAGCCGCGAAGGCGGTCAGCCGGAGAGCCTTCTGGCCCCGGCAAACAAGGGCAGCCGCGTCAAGAACGTCGTCGCCGTCATGAGCGGCAAGGGCGGCGTCGGCAAGTCCATGGTCACGTCCACTCTGGCCGTGCTCATGCAGCGCAGAGGCTATAAGGTCGGCATCCTCGACGCCGATATCACCGGCCCGTCCATCCCCAAGGCCTTCGGCCAGCACGAGCAGCTCATCGGCGGCGAAGTGGGCATCGAGCCCGCAGTGAGCAAGACCGGCATCAAAATGGTCTCCATCAACCTTTTGCTGGAGGACGAATCCGCTCCGGTCATCTGGCGCGGCCCGGTCATCGGCGGCTGCGTCAAGCAGTTCTGGACCGATGTCGAATGGGGCGATATCGACATCATGTTCGTCGACATGCCTCCGGGAACGGGCGACGTTCCGCTGACTGTGTTCCAGAGCCTGCCGGTCGACGGCGCCATCGTCGTCACCAGCCCGCAGGAGCTCGTGGGCATGATCGTCGGCAAGGCCGTCGCAATGGCGGATATGATGAACATCCCCGTCTGGGGCATCGCGGAAAACATGTCGTATTATAAGTGCCCGGACTGCGGCAAGGAGCACGCCGTCTTCGGCGAGAGCCATGTCGAGGTCGTCGCCGCAGAGCACGGCATCAACATGGTCGCCCGTCTGCCCATCGACCCGATGCTCGCCAAGCATTGCGACCGCGGCATCATCGAGATCTTCGAGGGCAGCTGGCTCGACGAAATGGCCGACGGCATCGAAGCGCGCATGAAGCAGGAGATCAAAAAGTAATATCGCGGAAAACCGGCGGGCGCCACAAAGAGGGTCCGCCGGTTTTGTCGTTTTCGGAGGGAAAGACCAATGCGTTATCTTGTTCAGAATGCAAAGGCGCTGCTGCCGGACGGGATCAAGGACGTATGCGTCCTGACGGACGGGGAGAAGATCGAGGCGATCGCCGGGCATATCGACGCTCCCGCAGACGCGTATCTCATCGACGCGCAGGGGAAATATCTTTCGCCCGGCTTTGTCGATATCCACGTACACGGCGGAGGCGGCGCGGGCAGCATGGACGGCAGCCCCGAGGATATCCTCACTATGGCCGACGCGCACGCGCGCCATGGCACGACGACTGTTTTGCCCACCACATGGGCCGCGCCCATCGCCGAGCAGATCGCGGCGATGGATTGTGTAAAAAGGGCGCAGGAGATGGAATGCGGCGCGGAGATCGCGGGGATCCATCTCGAGGGCCCGTTCCTCGCGCCCGCGCAGGCCGGCGCGCAGCAGCCGGAAAACCTGCTGATCCCCGCAAAGGCCGACTGGCGCGGCCTGCTCGAGCATTGGGACGGCGTGCGCATGATGGGCGTCGCGCCGGAGCTGGAGGGGGCGATGGAGCTGGGCGAAGCGCTGGCGCAGAGGGGGATCGTCGCCTCCGCCGCGCATACGGACGCGACCATCGACACCATGCGCGAGGCCGCGCGCCACGGCTTTTCCGATATCACGCACCTCTATTCCGGCTGCAGCGGCATGATCCGCGTCAACGGCTATCGCGTGCCCGGCGTGATCGAAGCCGGGCTCCTGCTGGACGAATACACCGTGCAGGTCATCGCCGACGGCAGCCATCTCCCGCACGACCTGCTGCGCCTCATCTACAAATGCAAAGGCCCGGAGAAGATCGAGCTGATCACGGACGGGCTGGAATTCGCCGCCACGGAGCTTGCCGAGGGCACGGAATACACCCAGAAAAACGGCATGCGCGTGGTGTATGAGGCGGGCGTGATGAAGCTGCCCTCGCGGCAGGCGTTTGCGGGCTCGGTCGCCACGCTGAACAGATGCGTGCGCACGATGCGGCAGGCGGGCGTGCCTCTGTGCGAAGCCGTGCGCATGGCGACGGCCAACCCCGCGCGGCGCATCGGCCTTGGCGGCAGAAAAGGCCTCCTGAAGGAAGGCTTCGACGCAGATCTTGTGCTCTTTGACGAGGATATCGACGTCTCCTTCGTCATGTCCCGGGGAAAAATCATCCGGAACGACCGCTGAATACACGGCAAAACGCCCTCCGCAGCAGTGCGGAGGGCGTTTTTTATCCGTTATTCGGGCGCTTTTGTGCTGGCAGGAAGGGGTTCTCTGCCTTCCTGCGCCTCGTCGGCGTCCGGCGGAGCGACGGGCAGGTCGATGGCGCTCGTGTGCTCGGCGATGACGAGGGGCTCGGACATGGTGGAATACTTCGGCGTATGACTCGGCTCGATCACGGTCTGATAATGGGCGATCAGCGTGACGATCTCCCGGGCGCCTTCATATTCCGGGAAGGAGTACACCGACGGCAGGAATTTTCTGGGAATGGGCGGCATCTTCTCGCCGCGCACCCACGCCTGTGCGAGCGCGGACGTATAGGTTTCCTCGGCGGAGAAGAAATCGGTCGGGAGATACATATCGCGGTCGAACGTCGCTTCCAGTATTTTGATATACTTCTCGGGCGAGATCTCTTCGAGCTCGTCGCCCTCGGCGTACAGGAGCACGGGATCGTCCTGATAGGGTCTGCCGTAATAGATCCGGCTGATCTCCGTCGGCGCGTACCAGTGCAAATCAAATCGAACGCGCTTCTGCCCGTCCTCGTCCGTTCCGCCGTCGCGGGTCTTTATGTTGTAATCGTGGCTGACGGTGTACAGCGCGCCGTCGATCATTCGCAGCGCCAAGCCGGAGGACTCGGAGGGCAGAACGGAATCGTTCAGGGTATTCTCGGAGGTGAGAGCGGCGAAGCGCGGCTTCTGCGCCCAGATATACAGCTCCCAGCGTCCGTCTTCGCCGAGGAGAGTGCTCCTCCGGCATACCTCGGACATCGGGCCGGTCCCTTCCTTGCTCTGCAGATGGAGCTGCACCTCCCCGGAGGGGAGAGTGAATATCGAAACATCCAGCTCATCCGAGCCCTTGTCGATCAGGTTGTGCATCCTCAACCCGTTATAGAGCTCCGCCCCGGCAAAGGCGAGGCAGAATGCGAGAAACACGCACAGCGCGCAGATCCATATCTTTCGGATCTTCTGCTTTTTCTTGAGCTGCCACACGGAATGTGCAAAGGCGAGGTCTGTCTCGCTGCCGGGCGCGGGCGCGCCGACTTCCTCCTGCATCTCCTCAAATGCATGCTTGCATTGCTCGCAGCCTTCCATATGCCGGAAAACATATTCGCGCGATTCCTCGCTGGCCGCGTTGTCGATGACCAGCGGCATCAGGTCGCGCGCCATGCCGCATTTTTTCGTCATATCATTTCCTCCTTTTCCAATTGCTCCCGGATCTTCTCCTTTGCGCGGAAATACGTCACCCTCGCCCAGGATTCGCTCTTGCCAAAGAGCGCCGCGATGCGCCTGTAATCAAATTCGGCATACACGCGCAGCAGGAACACTTCTTTGTAGGGGTCGTCCAGCTCGTGTACCAGCCGCTCGATGCGCTCGGCCTGCATTTTTTCGGCCAGCGCGCTCTCCAGAGGCGGCTCCGAGGAGGGCAGGTTCGCCTCGTGCTCGCTCAGCGGCAAGGGCGCTTTGCGGCGCTTGATCTGCATCAGCTCGTTGCGGGCGATCTTGCACAGCCATGTGGTCACGTCGCTTTTTCCCTGAAAATCCTTGAAGTGCCGCCATGCGCTCCAGAATGCGCGCTGGGTCACTTCCTCGGCGAGGGAGGTGTCCCGGCAAAGGGAGAGCACAAAGCGGTAGACCGGGCGGAAATAGGCTTCGTAGAGATCTTCAAAGTGTTTCAAGACCCGACCACCTCCCTTTTGCATGGTGCTGCGCGCGCGTTTGTTCCGGACATCTGTTAGATGCGCCGCAGAAGGAATCGTTACAGGCAAAAGCTCCGTTT
>JAUMYC010000294.1 GCA_030528845.1 Eubacteriales bacterium | reverse complement strand
CCTCGCCCATATCTGCGGCGGCCTCGTCGACGGCCTTGCAGATGCGTCCGGCCACCGTGGCTACATAGTCGGGATCGACCGCGCCGGTGCCTTCATGATAGATGATGGTCGGGCCGGTATGGGTGTGAATGCTGACGATGATGACGTGCTCCGGCGCGATGCCGTACTGCTGCGCATGGGCGAACACCTCGGCGCACACGGCCTTGCTCAGGCCCAGCAGGTCGCAGGAGATGACCAGCGCGCGCACGTCGCCGTCCTCCAGCGCACCGGGGAGATGCCGCAGGAGAAAATAGATCATCAGCTGCTCAAAGGGCGTCTCCGGCAGCGCTGCCTGCGGGGAAGCGCCGCGGGTGCAGAGCGCCTCGAGCCGCCTTGTCCAGCCCTCGTCCAGCCGCTCCAGCCCCAGCAGGAACTGCGCCCACTGCGAAAGCGGCGCCTCCGGCCAGACTGCGCCGGCCTCCGCCAGCATCTTCTCCACGCGCTGCTCCACGCGCAGGCTGCGCTCCTGCATGATCTCCACCAGCCGCCCGCGCAGGGCCAGCAGCGCCTCTTCCTCTTCGTCGCATTGCTCCTGCGCGCCGTCGTCCTCCCAGAGGATCAGCCGCGCCTTTTCCTGCCGCTGCAGGAGGATGCGCGCAGCCTCCTCGCAGCACAGACCCAGCCCCAGCTCCGTCCTGTCGCTGAAAAAGCTGCGGAAGCGCGGATGATCCGCGCAGATCTGGCAAAGGCTCTCCTCGCCCAGCGCGATGATCAGATCGCACAGGCCCTTTTCATTGAGAAACGGGCAGCGGTCGCCCTCCTTCAGGCGGAAGCACGCGCCGTCCTCCCCTTCGAGGATATCCTCCCGCAGCCTCCGGCCGATCTCGCCATCCGCCTGTTTGAATCGGCGCAGGCTCGCATCGTCGATGTCGATCTCCCAGCCCACGCAGCAGGAGTGGCGGCATTTTTCGGCGATGCATTTGAATTCCGGATAATAGTCCGGCACGAAGGTCTTCATGCCTGCTCCTGCAAAAAGGCGCGCAGCACGGGCGTGAGCGCCTCCGCCCATTTTGCGCAGCCCGTCTCGTCCGGGTGGCTGCCGTAGAGGCATGCGCCGCCCTGCTCGTCGTCGGTCAGCACGGGCACGACGTCGAAGAAGGCCTCCGCCGCGCAGGCGAGCTCCCCGCGCACGATGCGGTTGGTCTCCAGCCATTTTTCGAGGTTTTCTCCCGTCCAGTCGAACGGCGGCAGCGACTGCAGCAGCACCTTCACGCCCGCCTCGTGCAGCTTGTCGACGATCCTGCGCAGGTCGTCCGCGATCTGCCTCGGCGTGCGCCCCACGGCGACGTCGTTCGTGCCATAGCAGACCACCGCGAAGTCGCACTGCTTGCCCTTATACAGCCATGCGCCGTTGGAGGAGGCGTCATAGGCGCGGGCATAGCCCAGCCCGAGGTCCCACCAGCCGTATTCCCCACCGATCTCCTGCGCGCACAGGGCCATCCAATGCGCATACGAGTTATTCGGCGTGCCAATGCCCTGCGTGATGCTGTCGCCCATGAACCCGACCCGCGCGCGCACGGGCCTGTCGCAGCCCACCATGGAGGCAAAGGGCAGCTGCTGCGAGGGCGTCCATTGTCCCTCCTCCAGCAAAAACGCCGGGATGATGCTCTCCGGATGGCAGGGGATGAGGCTGCCGCAAAAGCGCATCTCCACGCACAGATATTCTCCCGCCTCCGCGCGGATGCGCACCTCATCCGTCGCAAAGAACTCGCCCGGGGCGGCCTGCTTTTGTTCACTGCCCGCAAACGTCAGCCTCTGCACGTCGCGCGGCTGCGCCGGGTCGTCGGGCCCGCACTGCGCGCACACGCCCACGCTCGCGCTCAGAATGCGCCAGGGCTCGCAGAGCATGTTGCAGTTGCTGAGGCTGCCGTCGGCAAAGGTGCTGTCGAGCACGTTCGAATAGAGGAAGGAATAGCCGTATTCCCCGCCGGCGAACACTTTGTAATACACCCTGCTCGTGTATTCCTTGCCCTCCTGCGCGCGGAAGGCGTGCTGGTTTCCGCTGCCCGCGCTCGTATTGGAGAAATATTTTTCAAACCATTCGTTCATGTTTTTTCCTCCTCCCCGCTCCTGAAGGCGCCCATGCGCCCGGCTCTATTGTACCGCATCCTTCCTCTCTTTTCCAGTCCGGACGGCGCATAAAAAACACGGCCTCCGCCCGCGCAGCACATTAAAAAACACCCCGCCCGGACGGCTCGTAAATAAAAAACACCTCCTGCCCGGGCGGCAGACGGCGCTTTGCTGCATGTTATGTTCTGTCTTTCCAAAAAATGAAATGACCCTTGATTGCTTCATTTTGCGATCTTCGTCTTTCTTCACAA
>JAUMYC010000080.1 GCA_030528845.1 Eubacteriales bacterium | reverse complement strand
AGTCATGTCGCCTATTATCTCTGCCGCATCGTCGCGGGCATGGGCATGCGCTTCAAGATCATAGAGCTTTCCGAGAAGAAATGCCTGGATCTTGCGGAAAAGCTGCCGGATGTGGAGCTGATCAACGGAGACGGTACCGATCAAGAGCTTCTTGAGAGCGAAAACCTGCGCGAAACGGACGCGCTGATCTGCCTGACGGACCATGACGAGGAGAACCTGATCACCGGCCTGTACGGCACGCGCGTCGGCGTGAAGAAGGTCATGGTCAAGGTCGACCGGCTCACCTTTATGGATGTGCTGGGCGATATCGGCATCGACAGCGTGGTCAGCCCCAAGCTTTCCACCGCCAACGAGATCCTGCGCCTCGTGCGCGCACGCATGCACGGCGAGCAGTCCGAATCCTCTGCCGAAAAGCTCTACCGCTTCCTTGACGGACAGATGGAAGCGCTGGAATTTACCGCGCGTGAGGGCGGTTCCTATTGCGGGACGCCGATGAAGTTTCTGCGGCTCAAGCCGGGCGTGCTGATCGCGATGCTCGTGCGCAAGCGCAAGGTCATCATCCCCTTCGGCGACGATCATATCGAACCGGGCGACACTGTGCTCGTCATTTCCAAATCGCATAAGCTCGGCAGCCTTGAGGAAGCACTGCGCGAATAACGCCGTTGGCATAATTGAGGAAGAAGGATTCAATGAACATTCGTCTCATATTACATACTCTGGGAAAGGTCCTGCTCATCGGCGGCGCGCTGATGTTCCCGGCCGTTGTCGTGGCGCTGCTCTATCAGGACGCGGGGCTGTGGCCGCTGCTGGCGGGCATGGGCCTCACGCTCAGCGCGGGCGGACTGCTGCAGCTGTGTTTCCCCAAAAATAAAAACCTGCGCTCGCGCGACGGCTTTGCAGTCGTTGCGCTCTGCTGGGTGTTCTTTGGCGTGTGCGGCGCGATGCCGCTCTGGCTCAGCGGTTATTTCCACTGCTATATCGACTGCGTGTTTGAGATCGTGTCCGGCTTTACGACCACCGGCGCGACCGTGTTGACGGAGATCGAAAGCCTGCCCAAGAGCATCCTCTTCTGGCGCAGCTTTACACATTGGATCGGCGGCATGGGCATCCTCGTGCTCACCATGGCGCTCATCCCCAAGATGGGCGGACGAGCGCTGCATCTGCTGCGCGCGGAATCGACCGGCCCTTCTCCGGATAAGCTGCTCCCGCGCGTGTCAAAATCCGCCAAGACGCTCTATGCGCTCTATATCGGCATCTCGCTTGTGATGGTGATCGCGCTGCTCCTTTGCGGCATGAACCTTTACGACGCGCTCATGCACACCTTCGCGACGGCGGGCACGGGCGGCTTTTCCAATTACAACGCATCGGTCGGCCATTTCAACAGCGCGTCGATCGACGTGGTAGTCAGCGTGTTCATGCTGCTCTTCAGCCTGAACTTCACCATCTTCTACCGCATGCTGCACAAGGAATGGCTCGCGCCCGTGCGCGACACGGAAACGAAAGTATTCGTGGGCATCGTAGCGCTGGCGACTTTGCTGATCGCCCTGAACATCCGCCCGCTCTACCCTACCTTTTCCAATGCTTTGCGCCATGGCTTTTTCCAGGTCTCCTCTATCGTCTCGACGACCGGCTTTGCCACGCAGGATTTTAACCTCTGGCCGCAGACGAGCCGCATTATTCTGGTCATGCTGATGATCATCGGCGGCTGTGCGGGTTCGACGGCCGGCGGCATCAAGGTCATTCGCCTGATCATCCTGTGCAAAAACACCGGGCGCGAGGTGCGCAATGTGGTGCATCCGCGCGGCATCCATCCTATCAAGCTGGGCAAGCACGCGCTGGACGAAAAGACCGCCTCCTCCGTCGCCACGTTCTTCTTCTGCTATGTCGCTCTGATGCTCCTTGCCATGCTCGTCGTGTCGCTGGACGGCTTCGACTTTGAAACGACGGTCACCTCCGTTATCTCCTGCATGACCAACACGGGCCCCGGCCTCGGGCTGGTCGGCCCGGTCGGCAATTTCGCCATGCTCAGCCCGCTTTCCAAGATCGTGCTGACGCTGTGCATGCTCATCGGCAGGCTGGACATATACCCTATCCTCATGTTCTTCTCCGCTGCGGCATGGAAAAAATACTGACGCGTGCAGGCGAATTCTCAAGAACCATATATATAAAAAACAGGCCCGTGCTCCTTGCACAGGCCTGTTTTTTGTTCCGTATAAAACGCCGCCTTCAGTTAAATTCCAGTTCCCAGCGCGTGCCGTGGCTGAACAAGACGCCGTCCGTCAGCTTCAGCCGCAGGATGATCGTATTCGGGTCGGTCTCGTCCGTGTGCCCGTTGCCGTACCACTCGGCAAAGACCGTGCGCAGCTTGTCTGCGAGATCCTCGTTTTGCAGTGCGCGAATGTGCCCCATGTCCTCACCGAGTGCATGCGCTGTGAACCATTCCCCGCATACGGCGGCAACGGGATTCGCAGTGAGATGCCGCATCTTGTTGGATAGACGGTGGGTGATGACATAAAACGAGCCGTCTTCGTAATAGCCGTTTACGCTGCGCACCCATGGAGTTCCGGCGCCGTCTACGGTCGCCAGCGCGATGAGCGAATCGCAGCCGAAGCGCTCGTCCATGACGGCGGCTGCCTCGGGAAGATTGTTGATATGCATGCGGACGCACATCTTCTTTCTTTATACTCTTTCCATTGCGCCGCTTTCCAGCGAGCGGACGATCGCAGCCATCACGCGCACGGGTTCGATGAGCTGCTCGCCGGTCTCGGGCATCTCGCCCGTGCGGACAAGCCGGGCATACTGCTCCGCCTCAAGCGCGTAGCATTCGGAGATATCGATGGGCATCGTCAGCGCGGATTTTTCCATAAGGACCGTGCCGCCGTAGTGATAGGCGCCTTCGGTGAAATGCAGCGCGACGTCGCAGTCGGCATAGCGGGCGATGCAGGTGACGTCGTCTCCGCTGCGGAAGGCCTGCACGCTTTGCGGCATGCCGAAGATCTTCAGGCAGAGCTCGACCAGATGCGCGGCGTAAAACCAGAAATCTCCGTAGGCGTTGTGCATGCTCACCGGGGCCCAGAGGCTCCCGCCGATCCTGCGGCCGTTTGCCTTGTCCTTTGCAGCGGCGGAGAGACGCTGCGCGCCTTCCACGAGCTTTACGGACGAGCCCCCCATGATGCGCGCGCCTTTTTCCTCGGCGAGGGCGACCAGGGCTTCCGCCTGCGCGACGTCCCTTGTGAAGGGCTTGTCAACAAAAACCGGCATGCCCCTATCGACGAAGGGCGCGGCGTACTTTGCGTGCAGAGCGCCGTCGCGCGAGGTGATCATCACGGCGTCGACATGCCCGAGCATATCTTCAGGGCGCGCGGCGTACATCTCTACCCCGCACTCGCGCATCACCGCGCGGCAGGCTTCTTCTTCCTCGCCGCCGATGGCGACCACTTGAAGATCCGCATAGCGCGGATCGCCGCCGTTGAAGATGCGCGAAAACGCCATGGCATGGCTGTTTTCCGCGCCGAAAATGCCGATGCGGATCATACGTTTTCCTCCAGTCTGGAGAGCGGATTCTGCCTGTGCGCCTCTTCCATCACGCAGATCTGCTGTTTGACCTGCTTGAGCGTGACATTGGGCTCCACCCCGTCGACCAGTTTGGCGTAGACGTCGTCATACAGACGGCGCGTCGCATCGGAGAAGACGTTGTCTGTGATATTGGCGTTTTCCACCTGCTCTTCATACCATGTCAGGTTTTCGCGGCAATAGATCGGGAGGCCTTCCTCGTCGCGCAGCGGTTCGCGGATCAAATGCTGCTCCGGAGATTCCTCTTCACGGAAATATTTCCAGCGAACGGTGGTATTGTCGGCCAGAAGAGTGCCGCGCGTGCCCTGGATCTCGAAGGTGTAGGTCGGGTAGGCGTCGCAGCAGGAGATCTCCACATCGATGATGGGCCTGCCGGGGGCGCGCAGCATCAGCTTGCAGAAATCCTCCGCGTCGCCGTAGGTGTTCGCCCGATCCATGTGGCACCAGACCTCCGGCATGCCGTCGTAATAATCCAGCAGCTCCAGCGCCTGTCCCACGGGATGCGGCCCGGAATTATACAGGCTGCCGGCTACGTTTTCCTGCAGGGTCTGCCAGTCCCAGCGGCGGTTATAGCCCGAGCAGGTGATCTTGCACTGCACAAGGCGGCCGAGAACGCCGCTCTTGGCTATCCGGCTCACCTTTACATACTGCGGCGCATAGCGGCTCTGCAGGAAGATGAGATAGGTCCTGCCCGTCTCCTCGATGGTCCTCTCCAATTCCTCCACTTCGGCCTTCGTGCCGGCGATGGGCTTTTCCTGCAGCACGTTGAAGCCGTTTTTCATCAGCTCCACTGCAAGGGGCTGATGCAGCGGGCTGGGCGTGGAATTGACAACGAGGTCGATATCCGTGCGGCCGTAGAGCTCGCGCACGTTTTCGTATACATCGCCGATGCCGTATTCGCGCATGGCGCGCTCGCGCCTGTCGGCAAGGGGATCGACGACGGCGACGATCTCAAAACGGTCGTCGGTCTTCAGGTGCGCGCCGTGGATATTGCGGCCGCTGCGCCCCTGACCGAGGATCGCTACGCGGATCTTTTTGTTCATAATGCTGCTCCGCCTCCTTCAAACGATATGATCTTCTGTGTCAAAACTCCTCGGGATGCTTCTGACGGAACGACTCGAGCCAATGCTCGCGCTCGGTCTGACGAAGGTATTCGGAATACTGCTTGCCGTAGCCGCGCGAATGGAAGGGGCCGCCTTCGCGCATGACTGTCCACATGGGGTCGATCTGCGAGTTCGAGCTCAGCATCTGCTCTTCCTGCCAGTCGAGAATGATCTTCGCGCCCTGTGCGCACAGATCGGGCCGCTGCGCAGCCAGATCCTGCGTTTCGTGCGGATCGTCCTTGAGGTTAAAGAGCATCTCGCGCGGCCATGTGAGGTGGAAGCCGTCGTGAACGGTGCGCATGTAGAGCCAGTCTCCAAAGCGTGCGCTGCGCTGACAGACGTGCGCGCACTGGCTCAGCACGAGCTCTTCCCTGCCCTGTTTCTCGCCGCGCAGGGCGCCGAGGTAGCTCTCGCCGTCCCACCATGCATGCGGCTGCACGCCGTGCAGCTGCGCGAGTGTGGGCAGCAGGTCGATGTTGTAGTGCAGCGAATCGTCCACATGGCCGCTCTTGGTCACGCCCGGCCAGCGGATGATCATCGGGATGTTGCAGGTGACGGCGTCGGCGGTCGCATGCTCGGCGTACAGCCCCAGCTCGCCGAGATTTTCGCCGTGATCGCTGGTGACGATGATGGCGGTCTCTTCGTATACGCCCGCCTCGCGCAGGATGTTCAGCAGACCGCCGATGGTCTCGTCCATATGGCGGATGCCGCAGTCATAGCCGTCGAACATGCGGCGCGCGTCCGCCGCGTCGAAGACCTCGCCGGGCATGCGCGGGAAGGCGGGGCTGATGATATTGTCGAACATATCGATCTCCCGCGCGCCGTGCGGGTGTACCTCGCTGCGGTGCCGGGCGACGAGCTCGTCGGTGAGCCAGTCGGGATAGGGCTGCTCCGCAAAGGGGTTGCCGAAGCTCTCCGGCGCGCGATAGGGCGTGTGCGGATCCCAGAAATTGACGTGCAGCAGCCAGTTGTCTTCCTTCGCGTTTTCGCGGAGCCATTTTTCGGCGACGGGCGCGATCTCTCCGGCGGTCTCGTTGCCGCATTTGCCGGTGTTGTGCATCTCGTTAAAGCCCGCATAGAACCACCAGGAGCCGTGCCTCTCGGCGAAGGGGCTGACGGAAACGGTGCGATAACCGGCCTTGCGCAGCGAACCGATCAGGCCGTGGTCGGCCATGTAGTCGCGGAAATCGCGCCCGAAGCCGTCGATGCGCATGTCGCCGCAGGTGTCGCCATGGCCCACCGCGCCGTTATGGATGCCGAAGCGCCCGGAAAAGAGCGCGGCGCGCGAGGGCAGACAGGGCGCGTCGGAGCAATGGTAGCCCGTGAAGCGCACGCCGTCGGCGGCAATGGAGTCGATATTCGGGGACGTGTCGCGCATATAGCCGTAGCAGCCGAGATGATCCGGCCTCAGGGTATCGAGATCGAGAAACAGAATTCGCACACAATCTCCTCCTTTTATTGTTCAATGAGCGCAAGCCATTCTCTTTTGATCGCTTCCGGGGAAAAATCCGCCGCACGCTGCGCGGCTTTTTCCGCATAACTCCGCCGCAGCGCGTCGTCGGAGAGCATGCGGCAGATCGTCTGCGCCATCAGCTCTTCTTCCTTCGTGTATTCTTCCCCCGCCTCAAGGAACCCTCCCTGCGGCACGGGCAGCAGCACGCCATAGGGCGCATATTCGATCTCCGCCGCGGTCTTGTCGATCGGCGTGTCCGGCGCGAGGATCTCTCTCGGGCCGCTGGGGCAGTCCGTCGAAACGACCGGAAGGCCGAGGCTCATGGCCTCCAACAGGGCGTTGGGCATGCCCTCAAAGCGCGAGGGGAACACGAAGAGGTCGGCCTGTTTGAGCAAACCGTGCGGGTTTTTGACAAAGCCTTGGAAGGTCACGCTGTTTTCTATGCCCAGCTCCCGCGCAAGCTTCCGATACAGCTCTGTTTTTCCGCCGCCCAGAAGCATCAGCTGTGCGGTCGGGTGCTCATGCAGCACGAGCCGGAACGCGCGCAGCAGATTCCACATGCCCTTCTGCGCGACAAGGGAGCCCATCGTCGCCACGAGCGGGCCTTCGCCCGCACGCTTGGGCTGCTGCCCGGCGCGCTCGAGCAGCGCGCCGCCGTCGACCATGTTGCCGATGGCGCGGCAGTTTTCCCGCTTTGCATAGCCGAGCCGAATGAGATCCTCCATGGCGGCTTTGGATACGCTGACGACGCCGTCCGCGCGGGAATAGGCAAAGCGGGCCTTTGCGCGGGCGAGGCGGCCCATAGGCCGCGAAGACAGGTGCGTGCGCAGGGAAACGATGGTTTTGCATTTTCCCTTTGTCAGTACATTGGGCAGGTTCGCATCGTCCAGAAAGCTGATGCAGATATCGGGCTGCAGTTTCTTTTTCAGAGCGCCCAGCGCCCGTGTGCGTTTCCATTCGTTCAGCGTTGCTGCAAGCAGGCCCTTTTTGCGCGGCAGACGCAGGTCATAGAGCGTGCCGCCGTGGGGATAGGCGGCGTTGTCGGCGGAGAAGGTGACGAAGGAAACCTCGCAGTCCTCTTCCAGCGCCATGGAGATATTACCCGCCGCGCGCTGCGCTCCGCCGTCCTTGAGGACGCTGACGATGATGCATACTTTCTTTTTTCTGTTCTCGGTCATTTCTTCTTCTCCACTCTGCTCAGATCCAGCCAGCTGCCAAAGAGCAGGTCGTATTCAAACGGTTCAAAGGGCTGCATGCCCGTGGCGGGGAAAAAGGTGATCTCTCCAAAATAGATCTTCCCCTGCACGCTGTACAGATCCACCCGGGCGTGCGGAAACGGAGCGGACAGCCTATGCGCCATCGCGAGCATTTCCTCCAGCTGTGCAGGCTTCTTCGGCGGCACAGCGCTGTTCGGGTTATGCCGCTTGAAGGGCATGCGCTCCCACTGCGGAGTGAAAAAATCCATACAGAGGCTGTTTTCCATGCGCCCGGAGGCGACCATCACGCATTTGGGCTCGCCGTGGAAGCAGTAGATCTTATAATCGCAGGGCAGGCTTCCGTCTTCACTTTCGAGCAGCCGCTCGGCCAGCACGCGCTTGGGCATATACTTATAAACCCATTCCGCGCTGTAGTTGTAATAGTTGATCTTCAGCCAGCGCGCACAGTCTCTGCGGGCGCGGCGGACGTCGTAGCGCGCTTTGTCCGCGCAGAGGCTGACCATACCGGAGCAATGTGCGGCCTTAAGCACGAAAGAATCCGGCAGGGCGGAAAAATCGATCTCCCTTGCGGAGGAATACGCACCCAGCATCGGGATGAGCGCGTCAGCGTAGCCCAGCGAGGCGACGTATTTTCGCGCTTCGATCTTGTCGGCGCATTGTTCCGCGAGCGGATCGCGCCAGTACAGCTTGAGCCATTGCAGCTTTTCGTTGTAGGTCTTCGGCTGCTTCAGGTCGGGCTCGTAGCCGCATTTGCGCACAAAGCGCCTGCGCAGCGTTTCCTCTCTGCGCAGGGCGTAGTTGAGCATCCCCCGGTAGTAATCGCGCCAGAACACGATATCCTGCACAAGAGGGCTGCGGAGCAACGTTTTTTTCAGAGACATGGATCTATTTCCCTTCCGAAGAGGATGCGGAGTGGTTTCCGTTTGCGAGAGACTGGATCAGCGAAAGCCATTGTCCCGCGATCGTTTCCGGAGAAAAATCCGCCGCGCGGGATTTTGCCCGCCTTGCATAGTCTGCGCGCAGCTCTTTGTCGGAAAGCAGCGCGAGGATCGCCTTAGATAGATGCTTCTCCGATGCGGAGAGAGGCTCGGTCGCGTTAAACCCGCCCTTTTCCAGCGGCGGCACCAGCACGCCATATTTCGCCCGCTCCACTCCATCGGCGACCACATTGATGGAGGTGTCCGGCGCGAGGATCTCCCTCGGGCCGCTGGGGCAGTCCGTCGAGACGACCGGCACGCCGCAGGCCATCGCCTCGAGCATGGCGTTGGGCATGCCTTCGTAATAGGAAGAGAGCACGAACAGATCCGCGCGGCGCACATAGCCGTGCGGCGAGACGACATAGCCGGGCAGGAACACGTTCTTTTCCAGCCCGAGTTCTTTTATAAGCGCCGAGAGCCGCTGCTGATATTCGCCGCTGCCGAGAATGACCAGCTTCGCATTCGGGACGGCCTTTACGACTTCCGCCATCGCGCGGATGAGCCGCCAATGCGCCTTCTGTTCGTGCAGGCGGCCCATGGTGATCACGACCGGGCCGTCGCCGCTGAGCCACGGCATGCTCCTGTCGTATTCGTGGGCTAGCAGGCCCGGGTCAACAGCATTGTAGATCACGCGCAGCTTGCCCTCCGGGATGTTGAAATTTTCGTGCAGATCCAGCGCGGCCATGCGCGAGACCGCCACGACGCAATCGGAGAGCGAGGCGGTGAATTTCGTCTTGAGCGCGGAGAGGCCCTTGTTCCCCTCCTGCATGGAGAGATAATTACGCACGGACATGATCGTCTTCTCCCCCTTTTGACGGGAGAGGGCGCTGGCCATGCTCGGGCCGGGCAGGAGCGCAACGGAGACGTCGATCGCGCGCTCTTTTTTGATCTTCCTAAGCTTTGCGACGCGTCTGGGCAGCAAAAGCAGCCGCTCGAAGAGGTTTCCTGCGGCGGGCACGCCCATATCGACGGTGTTTTCGGTATGCGGATAGGCAGCATTGCGCGCGTCGAATGCGACGAGCGTCACGCTGCATTTCTCCTGAAGAAACAAAGAGAGGTTGCAGGCCGCGTGTTCCGCGCCCCCGCCGTAGAGTTTATGGATGATGATCGCGACGTTTTTTTTCACTGTACTTCCTTTCTTGGGCGTTATCCTTCGATAACGGCCTCCCAGCGGGAGAGGATCTTGTCGGTGCGGAAGGCCTGCGCGCGCTCCCGCGCGGCGTCGCCGTATGCCGCGGCGAGCGCTTCGTCGGACAGGAGGCGATCCATGGCTTGGGCAAGCTCTTCCTCTCCACCGACGGGAACGATCAGCCCGCTCTTTTCGTGGTCGATCAGATCGCGCGCGCCGGCGCAGTCGGTGGAGATGCAGGGCATGCCCATGGCGACGGCTTCCATCAGCGCGTTGGAAAGGCCTTCGTAATCGGACGGGAGCACGAACAGCGCGGCGTCCGCGATGCGCTCGTTGACATTGGTCTGCCATCCTTCGAGGAACACGCGCCCGCTCAGCCCTTCTCGCTCGATAAGGCGCTCCAGCTCCGGCCGCAGCGGGCCGTCTCCGTAGATATGCAGCGTGTGCTGCGGGTATTTATGCCTGATCCGTCCGAAAGCACGGATCAGCGCCGCGTGGTTTTTCTGCTGCATCAGCTTACCGACGGCGACGATGCGCTTCGTGCTCCTTGTGGAAGCGGGGAGCCCGGCCGTGACGGGGTTGGGGATCAGGCAGCCCTTCTGCTGCACGCGCTGCGAAAAACAGCTGCGCGCGTGTTCGGTCTGAAAGACGATCGCGTCGGCGCGCGGGTAGAGCAGCTCGGCGAGCTTGCGCACGCCCGCAGTGCGGGTGTCTTTCATGGGGTCGTTGCGCTCCGAGACGATCAGCCGCGGCTTTTTGCAGGAAATCGACGCGCCGAGCACGAGAAGGTTGATGCGTGCGGCAAAGGAGACCACGACGTCCGGCTTTTCCCTGCGCAGATAGCGCGAGAGCTCAAAGAG
>JAUMYC010000293.1 GCA_030528845.1 Eubacteriales bacterium | reverse complement strand
TTTCTTCATACGCGATCAGCGGCAGCAGCACGCCGATGACCGCGCCGGCGAGCGTCGCGCCCATGCTCCGGTACGTCGACAGACTCTGCCGCTCGTCCGGCTCCGCCGAGACCGCCGACGCCATCGAGCCGTAGGGGATGTTGACCGCGGTATAAAACACCGAGCTCCAGAGGATGTAGACGACCGCCAGATACGCAACGCGCAGCGGATAGGCAAGGCGCGCCGCGGCGGGCTGATACAGCAGAAACGAGGAGACCGCCACCGGCACGCTCATGCGCCGGATCCACGGGCGGAAGCGACCTTCGCTTCCCGCGCGGCTGCGGTCGCAGATGCGCCCCATGGTCACGTCCGTGAACGCGTCCGTGAACCGCGCGGTCATAATCACCGCGCCGACCACGCCGGCGGATATCCCGATGACGTCCGTGTAAAACTTCATGAGGATCGTGGCGGCGAGGATGAACGTAAAATCGTTGCCGAAATCGCCGAAGAGATAGCCGAGCTTGTCGCGTATGCCGAACGGGCGAACGGATGGGCTTTGATTCATGGCATCCGGTCCTTTCCTGTCATGATGCCGTAGTCTGTCCCAAAGCGCGGCGTTCTATTTCGCGCGGGCGCGCCGCGTGCGTGCCCGCTTTCCGGCAACTTGACAAAACGAAGCGCCCGCCGTCCGCAGCCCGGCTTTTCGCGCGGGTTCCGTGTGCGCAAAAAAAGGGAGGACGTCCGTCCTCCCCGTTCGGGTATTCAATGCACGGCGATCGCCCGTCCGGCCATGACGCCGGTCGGTCTGCCGTTTCGCACAGCGATTTCCCCGCCGACGATCACGCAGCGCACGCCTTCGTTTGCCGCGTCCGGTCGTCCGGCGCCCGGGAAGTCCGCGCGGTCGGCGATCGTTTCGGGATCAAAGATCACCAGATCCGCGTCGCAGCCCGCGCGCATGCGCCCCTTGGCATGAAGTCCGAAGACCTGCGCCGGCAGGAGCGTGATATGGCGCACGGCGTCCTCCCAGGAAAGCTCGCAGCGCTCGCGCACCATCTCGCGCAGGTAGCGCGGGAAGCTGCCGGCGATCTGCGGATGCCCCTCGCCCGGCAGATACGCGCCCGTGTCCGTGGAGACCATCGTGCGCTCGTAGCGCTGGATGGTGTAGACCGCGCCCTGATCGCCGGTCATGACGACGACCGCGTCGTGGGGATGCGCCTGACGCAGATGCATATACATCTCGTAATCCGGCTGCCGGCCGATGCAGGGACCGGTGATCATCCGAAGATGCGAAAGCTCGATGCCGTTGGCGCGCATGACGCCCGGCTCAAAGAGCGCCGAGCCGATGGAGGAGCACCAGTCCTTGTACATGCCGCTGTCGATCTCAATATCAATGCCCATGCCGCGCGCGCGGCGCACCATGTCAAGCGCTTCCTCCTCCACGCCCACGCCATACTGATAGACGAAATGGGACACGACCATCGTGCAGCCGCTGTGCGCCGCCAGATCGATCGCCTCCTGCAGGGAGTGCAGATCGGTCATGGAGTTCATGCGCGTGTCGATGGAAACAGGCTTTCCGTGCATTTTCGCAACGCGGCAGAGTTCCTGCATCTCCAGAATGGAAGATCCCGGCGTATACGCCGGACCCAGGGATACGCCGCACGCTCCTTCGCACAGTGCCTTATCGCACAGCGCAGCCATACGATCCACCTGCTCCTCGCTGGCCGCTTGAAAAGGATCATATACCCCTGCCGCATGGCGCAGCGCGCACATGCCAATCATCTCCGCCTGATGGATGGGAAACGCCTTCTGTTCTGCAAAGAATTTTTCCAGATCCAGCGGAGAGAAGCCGCAGTTGCCGCCCGCGGTCGTGGTGATGCCCTGCAGCAGGGAAAGCTCCGCCGTATATTGATGTCCGTCTATATGACCGTGTGGATCGATGAAACCCGGGCAGACCAACCTGCCCGATGCATCAATGACCTGCGCGCCCTCAGGCGCGGTCAGATCGCCGATGGCCGCAATCACGCCGCCATTCAGCAGCACATCCGCCTTGAATCTTTCTCTCTTTTCAGGATCGATCACGATACCGCCCGAAATGAACAATTCAGACATGAAATCACATCCCTTTGGTATATCATACACACGATCTGTCAAATGTGTTCCTCTAAAGAAAGCCCGCATAAAGATCCGCGGGCTTTCTTTAAAGGAGCGCCGCCTCAGCGGCGCTCTTGTTTTTCAATCTCATGCGCATAGCCCTCTCCGCCGCCTTCGGCGCCACCTCTCCCTAAAGGGCGAGGTTTATTTACGGAATTCAGGCTTTTGCATTCAAGCTCTCCCTTCAGGGAGAGCTGGCACGGCAAAGCCGTGACTGAGAGGGCTTACAGGGAGAGCTTG
>JAUMYC010000292.1 GCA_030528845.1 Eubacteriales bacterium | reverse complement strand
TTTGATTTCCTCAATTCTACAACAGGAGGGTGTTTTATTTCACTGTCTGTTTTCCATTAAGCAGTCCAATTTTCGTTAACAGGTTTTTATTCGAACGGATATTTCAGCCCCCACTGCGCGCGCAGCGCGTCGCAGATCTCCATCACGCGCACGCTGTCGCTGTGCGGCATCTCGGGGCACTCGATTTTGCCTTCCTCAAGCGCCTTCATGCATGCGCGGACCTCGTACTCATAGCCGGTCAACTGTGCCGGCACGGGCAGATCATGCGCGACAGAGAAGTCCTCTTCGTCTTTGTAAAGCGTGATCTTCAGCGGGTTATTCACGTTGTCCACGGTCAGGTAGCCCTTCGTGCCGGCGATCAGGCAGCTGCGGTCGCTGCGGCAGGACATGCCCGCCGTCATATTCGCCGCGCGCCCATCGGCGTAGTAGAAGCTGAAACTCTCCTGACGATCCACGCCCGTCTCCATCATCTGCACGCTGGAATCCATGCGCACAAAGTCATCGCCAAAGAACATGCAGGCGAAGTTGAGCGGATAGACGCCCACGTCCAGCAGCGCGCCGCCGGCCAGCTCCGGCGTACGCAGGCGATGGATATGCTCGATGAGGTAGTGCAGATTCGCCTGCAGCAGTTTCACCTCGCCCAGTGCGCCCGAGCAGATCGTATCCCAAATGATCTTGCGGGAGGGCATGTAGCGCGTCCAGATCGCCTCGGCGACGAGAACATTCTTTTCCTTCGCCAGCGCGACGACCTCTTTGGCCTGCGCGGCGTTGGCGGTGAATGCCTTCTCGCACAGCACAGCCTTGCCGTGCTCGATGCACAGCTTCATGTGCTCGGCGTGGTGGGAGTGCGGCGAGGCGATATACACCAGCTGCACGTTGGGGTCCTTGACCAGCTCCTCGTAGGAGCCGTAGGCATGGGCAAAGCCCTCGGACGCGGCAAACGCCTGCGCCTTGTCAAGCGTGCGGGAAGCCGCCGCATACAGGCAGACCGCCTCGCCCTGATCGCGCATCATGCGCAGCGTCTTGGCCATCGCGTAGGCGATCTTGCCGCAGCCCAGAATCGCAATATTGGTCATGGGAAACTCCTCCTTATTCTCCGTTCTTACCTGAATATCTGACAGGGAATGCCTTCCCGATCAAAGACGTCCGTATAGAGGTTTGGCGCGCGCTCGTGGTCAAAGTCCGGCGCGTAGGTCTTGCCGACCATCTCGTACTTGGCGCCGGCGGCCTGCTGATAGGGCAGGATATCCACCCGCACAAGAGCCTTGGCGCCCTTTACGATCTGTGCCGCCGTCTCAAAGTGCGCCCGGTTGTCGTTGACGCCCGGGATGATGGGCATGCGCAGGATAAACGGCGTATCGCCCGAAGCGAGCATTTTCGCATGGCGCGCGATCACGTCCTGACTAACGCCCGTATAGCGGATATGCAGCGCGGGATCGGAGACCTTCCAGTCCATCATGATCAGGCTGCACGTTTTCATGGCGTCTTCAAATACGCTATCCGGCGCATAGCCGCTGGTCTCTATCGCCGTATGCACGCCCTCAAGTCTTTTCATCACCGAGGACACGAAATCCCACTGCATCAGCGGCTCCCCGCCGGAAAACGTAATGCCTCCGCCGGAAAGCTCATAGACGTCTTTGTCCTTCATCAGCCGCTGCGCCAGCGCATCGCTGTCCCATCTCTTGCCTACGATCTTTCTGTATCCGCCCCGGCACGCGCTCACGCATGCGCCGCAGGCCGTGCACGCATCGGGCGTGGGGCAGACGCCTGCGCATGCCCCGCAGTGCGTGCATGCCGCCTTGCTGACCATCAGCTGCGGCGCGGCGGAAAGCCCCTCGGGATTGTGACACCACATGCAGCGGAGCGGGCAGCCCTTCATGAATACCGTCGTGCGGATGCCCGGACCGTCAAAGACAGCGAACTCCTTGACGTCAAACACGACGCCCGACGCGCTCACAGCGTCAGCTCCGCGCGGCGGATGATGTGATCCTGATAGCAGGTATCCAGTTCCACAAAGTAGCCGCTCCAGCCCCACACGCGCACGATCAGGTTGCGGTAGTTTTCCGGGTGCTTCTGCGCGTCCAGCAGGCGCTCGCGGTTGACGGTGTTGAGCTGGATCTGATGCCCGCCGCGCAGCACAAACAGCCGCACCAGCTGCGCCACCTTGGCGATGGATTCCTCCTGCGTGAACACGCTCTGCGAAAATTCAATCGTCAGCGGGCCGCCGTTGATGACCTTTTTGAGGTCCGGCTTGGTGAAGGACTTGATCAAAGACACCGGGCCCTGCAGCTTGATATTCAAAAAAGGCGCATAGTTCGCCGGCAGCGGCACGCCCTTTTCGCGCCCGTCCGCCGTCGCGCCCAGTTCCTCAG
>JAUMYC010000291.1 GCA_030528845.1 Eubacteriales bacterium | reverse complement strand
GAAACCCGCCGAGGCCGCAAAGCCTGCCGAGCCGGAGCAAGACGCCGGGGAAGGGAAGACGGAATGACGCTGGAGCTGTATACGGAGCGCACGGACGTCCCCGAGGGGCTGGAGGCGCTGCTGGAGAAGGTCGCGCAGGCGTGCGTGCGCGCGGAGGGGCTCGCCCAGCCGGTGTACGCCTCGCTGCAGATCATCGGCGACGAGGAGATCCACCGGGTCAACCGCGAGACGCGCGGGGTGGACCGCCCCACGGACGTGCTGAGCTTCCCGACGGTGGCCTATCCTGCGGGGAGCACGGCGCGCGCAAACGAAAAGCGCCTGCGCCGGGAGTTTGACCCGGAGGCGCACGCCTGTTTTCTGGGCGATATCCTCATCTCGCTGCCGCGCGCTGTGGAGCAGGCGGCGGAATACGGGCATTCGCTGCGCCGGGAGATCTGCTATCTCACCGCGCACGCCATGTTTCATCTGATGGGCTACGACCACATGCAGGAAGACGAAAAGAAGCAAATGCGGGCCATGGAGGAGCGCGCGCTGCGCTCTCTGGCGCCGAGGGATTGCGGCGAGGAGGACCAAATGACGGACGACAGACTCTATGAAATGGCATGCGAGGCGCTGGAGAGGGCCTATTGCCCCTACAGCCATTGTCAGGTCGGCGCGGCGCTTTTGTGTGAAGACGGCAGCGTCGTCACGGGCGTGAATGTGGAAAACGCCTCCTACGGCGCGACCATCTGCGCGGAGCGTTCCGCCGTGTTCGCGGCGGTTTCGCAGGGCAAGCAGCGCTTTGTGAAGATCGCCATCGCAGGCTCTGCGTGGGTGGCGTGGCCCTGCGGCATGTGCCGCCAGGTGCTCGCCGAGTTCGCGCTGCCCGGGTTTGAGGTGATCGCCGGCGAGAAGGGCAAGCCCTGGCAGAAGTCCACGCTCGCGGCGCTTCTGCCCTACGGCTTCGGGCCGGAGGAATTCGGCGCGCAGTGACTGCGTTTTGAACAAAAAGATAAAGACAAAACGCGCGCTTTCTGGTATACTGGTAGCGATATGGAGGCGAATGCGAAATGAAATCGATCGTTTTACCGGCGTGGGTCGTGCTGCTGTGCATCACGCTTACGGCCGGACTGATGCTGGCCTTTACCAACGGCCTGACTCTGCCCGTCATCGACGAACAGGCGGCGCAGGCGGCGGAGGCCTCCCGCGCGGCGGTGCTGCCGCAGGCGGAGAGCTTTGAACTGCTCGAAACGGCGGAGGGCGCCGAGGTGGATTGGTGCTATGCGGGCATGGCGGGCGGCGAGGTCGTCGGGCATGTCGCGCAGGCCACGGTCGGCGGCTTTAACGCGGATATCGAAGTCATCGTGGGCGTGGATGCAAACGGCGTGATCACCGGCGTGAGCGTGGGCGGCCCGAAGTTCTCGGAGACGGCCGGCCTCGGCGAAAAGACCAGGGGCGAGGCGTTCCGCAGCCAGTATGTGGGCAAGGTCGCGCCGCTGCGCGTGATCAAGGCCGGACAGCCCGCTGCAGAGGACACGATCGATTCCGTGACCGCGGCGACGATCTCCTCCGACGCGGTCAACAGCGCGGTGAACGCAGCCGCGGCGTATATCCTAGCACAGTAAAATTACACACGAAAGCGGCCTTCCTTTTGGGAGGGCCGCTTTGATATGCACACAGGAGGGCGGAAAATGAAGGTATACATCCTGCGCCACGGCGAAAGCGAAGGCAACGCGCAGAAGAAGCACAGCGGCTGGGGGCCGTTTGACCTGACGGAGAAGGGCCGCGAACAGGCGGAGGAGGCGGGCAAGGTGCTCCGCGCTATTCCCTTTGATCGCATTTTTGTGAGCGATCTCGTGCGCACGCAGCAGACCGCGGCCATCGCCCTGCCGGATCGCATCGCCGATTTTGAACTGCGCGATTCCATCCGCGAGTACAACACCGGCTGGATGGTCGGCCTGAAGTTCGAGGATCTGGCGGCGGAATACGGCGCGAAATATTCCGACTGCAGGCCGACGGGCGATTTCACGCCCATGGGCGGCGAGGATCCGGATCATTTCGTGGCGCGCGTGGGCGGCTTTATGCAGGAGCTGGAGCACATCGCCGAGGAAAACGGCGACGAAAAGCCGCTGAACGTGGCGGTGGTGGCCCATGCGGGCGTGATGCGCTGCATCGGCGAATACGTGCTGGGCGTGCCGTATCGCAGGAATATGTGGGCGAACGAAAACTGCTCCGTGAACGTGCTGGAATACAAAAAGGGCAAGTGGCGCGTGCTGCTGTGGAATTATGCGCCCGCGCTGAACTCGCTCCGGCCCGAGGGTTGAGGCGGGGGGATGTGTTGGGGAGACCTTTTTCTTTGGGAAAAGAAAAAGGTCTCCCCAAACCCCTCTAAA
>JAUMYC010000290.1 GCA_030528845.1 Eubacteriales bacterium | reverse complement strand
CCACCGCAACCAGTATGAGCTGATCACGGAGGCGTTCCTCGCCGGTCAGCTGCATTTCCAGTACGATAACATCGACCCACGGCTGCTCGCCATGGAGAATCCCTACGACGCCGCGACGCGCGACAGTCAGGGCATTTACTACTACTGGGATCATGCGTTTTACGACGGGCAGTATTATATGTACTTCGGCGTCGTGCCCGTGCTGCTCGCCTTCCTGCCCTACCGCCTGATCACCGGGCAGGCGCTCACGGGCTATCACGTCACGCAGGTCTTTACCGCGCTGCATATCGCGGGGCTGTTCGCGCTGCTCTGGCTCGTGGGCAAAAAGCACTTCCGCCATATGCCGCTGGCGCTGTACGTGCTCTTCTGCTCGGCGCTTTCCTATATCAGCGTCTGGAACGCCGTGGCGACGCCCGCGCTGTACAGCATGTGCATCGTCTGCGCGCTGGGGCTGGCGGTATGGAGCCTTTACTGCTTCGCCCGCGCGGTATGGGTTACTAAGAGCGAAAACCGCGCCATCGCCCTCGCCGCGCTCGGTTCGCTGCTGGGCGCGCTGGAATTCGGCTGCCGCCCGACGGTCGGGCTGTCCAATATCGTCGTGCTGCCGCTGCTGATCGCCTTTCTGCGGCGGCGCAGGATCACGCCCAGGCTCATCCTCAAGCTCATTCTCGCCGCGCTGCCCTACGCGCTCGTCGCCGCGGGGCTGCTCTGGTACAACGCCGCGCGCTTTGACAATCCGTTTGAATTCGGGCAGTCGTATCAGCTGACCGTCACCGACCAGAGCGCCTACGGCGACATGCTCTCCCGCCTTAATCCCGCCGCGATGCTGGACGGCATGCGCTATTACCTGCTGAACATCAACACCCCGACGATCGTCCCCTCGCTGGGACTCCTGATCGCCTTCCCGCTGCTTCCCGCCGCGGCGGCGCTGCTCCTTGCCCGCCGGACGCGCAGAAACCTCGCCGAAAGCCGGCTTACGCCGCTGCTCGCCGCCTGCGCCGCTTCCGTCCTTGTGATCATGGTCTTTGAGCTCCTCTGGGCGCCGCATCCCACGCCGCGCTACCGCATGGACTTTGCGTGGCTGCTGGGGCTTGCCGTGTTCCTGCCGCTGGGCTGCGCCTGCCGGGAGGAGGGTGATTCGCCCCGCTTCCTGCGCACGCTTGGCGCGCTGTGCCTGCTGGCGATGGCGATGGGCGTGCTGATGGCGCTCTACCCGCAGGGCAAGAACTTCACCGATTACTACGCCGCGGACATCAAGGCGTTCCTCGGTCTGTAACCGCAGGTGCGCTGTCAGAAACGCGCATATCCCGCGGCTCATCCGTTAAAAGAGAACAACCCTTCCGTCACGGCTGCGCCGCGCCACCTCCCCTTGCACAGGGGAGGCTTTTTTTATCTGCCGGATGTATTTCCGTGAAAATGCGCCGTCTTTTTTGCCGGAAATATTGACGTATTGGCCAAAATCGTCCATAATAAATTAACGGATTCTATATACGCAGCCCGAAGGATCTGACAACACGGACGAAGAAAAGGAGAGAGCGCCATGGCTATCAAACTCGTCACCTTTCCGCATCAATCCGGCAACCTTCCGCTCCGCCTTGCCACGGGTCATTTCGCGACCAGCCACAGCCACCTGAATTACTACATCGACCTGACCATGACCAAGCACCGCCTCTCCGAGGCGCGCGAAGCCGCCGCCGTGCTGTGCAGCAAGTTCAAATCCTCCACCATCATCGACACCATCCTCTGCCTTGACGGCACGGAGGTGATCGGCGCCTGCATGGCCAGCGAGCTCACCCGCGCGGGCTTCATGAACATGAACGCGCACCGCACGATCTACGTGGTCACGCCGGAACATACCTCCGGCAGCCAGCTGATCTTCCGCGACAACACCGCGCCGATGATCGTGGGCAAGCATGTGCTGGTTCTCGCCGCCTCCGTCGCCACCGGCTATACCGCGCAGGCCGCCGTGGAGGCCATCCGCTATTACGGCGGCATCCCGATGGGCATCTGCTCGATCTTTGCCTGCGTGGAGGAATGCGAGGGCTTCCCCGTGCAGAGCATCTTCAGCCGCGGCGATATCCCCGATTACCAGAGCCATTCCTCGCGCGACTGCCCGATGTGCAAAGCGGGCAGAAAGATCGACGCGCTGGTCAACAGCCACGGCATTTCCAGTTTCTGATTTCCATGATGATTCCGCCGCCGGCAGGGCATGAACCGCCGGCGGCTTTTTCTTTGCGCGCAAAGAGAAAAAAATCCGGCGCAAACGCCTGTTTTTAACAGATATCTCTTGCTCTTTAACCTTTTCGGTGCTATGCTCATATCCGCTTCCATATCAAGTTCACCATCCTGTCAAGGAGCAGATATATGCAGACAAACAAAA
>JAUMYC010000079.1 GCA_030528845.1 Eubacteriales bacterium | reverse complement strand
ATCACAGAAACGCAGACCTTTTCTATTTCCCTTATCCCCCAAGACGGGATTCTCAAGGGACATTGTCCCTTGAGCGGGAGTCCAGAGGGCAGAGCCCTCTGGCGGGGTGCAGGGGCAGAGTCCCTGCAAAGGCGCGGCGCCGCAGCGCCGCGCAACGGGGGTGCAGGGGGCAGAGCCCCCGCCTTTCCCCCGCGCGCCGTTATTGGATCCTGAACAGATGGCTCATCCGCGCGCTCGCGGCATGCGCCAGCGCCACAGCCAGCGCGTCCGCCGCGTCGTCCGGACGGGGCAGCTCCTGCATCCCCAGCAGCATGCGCACCATTTCCTGCACCTGCCGCTTTTCGGCCTTGCCGTGCCCGGTCACCGCCTGCTTCACCTGCATCGGAGTATATTCAAACAAATTGTCCGTCCTCTGCGCCGCCGCGACCAGCGCCGCGCCTCTTGCCGCGCTCACGGCCATGCCCGTCGTCACGTTCTTTGCAAAAAACAATTCCTCGAAGGCGATCTCGTCCGGCTGATACATATCCACCAGCTGGTTCACGCCGATAAAGATCGTCCGCAGCCTCTGCGGCATGGGCTGCCCCGCCGGGGTGCCCAGCGTGCCGTAGGTGATCAGCTTATGCCGCCCGGCGTTCGCCTCGATCACCCCATAGCCCATCGTCGCCAGCCCCGGGTCAATGCCAAGTATGACCAATTCCCTGTCCTCCTGCTCCGGCTCTGCTTCTCTTGCTTTTTTATTCTATTGCCTTTCCGCTCGCCCTGTCAAGGCAAACGAGGCAAATAATGCGCACCGAAATTCGTTTTGCCTGTTTCGTGCAAAAAGCCCGCCGGAAGGGCGTTCCTTCCGGCGGGCGGGGCAAATTCGATCCGGGAGATCAGTATTGCGCTTCCATGGCCTTGATCAGGTCCATGTTGTACCATTCGATGTCGTTGAGGTCCTTCGTGGAGAATCCGCCGGGCTTATACCAGGTCTTGGTGGCGAAATAGTCCGCGTAGATCTTCTTGTTGAACTCATAGCCGTGGCGCGCCCAGATCTCGTTGCGGGCATAGCCCCAGAGGCTGCGGTCGATCGAGAGGATGTCGGCCTTGGTCAGCTTCTGCGTGGAGGAGTTCGGGAAGATGTAGGTCGAATCGGTCGCGGGCTTCTTGGTGGTAGAGGGCTTCTTGGTCGCGCCGGCGTTGAGCTCGGCGATCTCGTCCTTGTAGATCTCCTCATACTTCTTGATGAAGTCCATGTTGTACCATTCGATGCTGTTCAGATCCGAGCTGGAGTAGCCGCCGGGCTTATACCAGCTCTTGGAGGCGAAGTAGTCCGCGTAGATCTTCTTGTTGAACTCGTAGCCGTGACGCGCCCAGATCTCGTTGCGGCCATAGGCCCACAGAGTCGGGTCGACCTTCTTGAGGTCGGAGGTGGTCAGCTTCTTCGTGGAAGAATTCGGGAAGATATAATCGCCGGAAGCGCTGGGCGCAGAAGGCTTCTTCGTGGCGGAAGAAGTGGGCTTCTTGGTGGCGGCGGGGGCCAGAGTCGGGCTCACGGCCGCGCCGTTTTCGTCCAGCTCGGTCAGCTTCACGCCGGCAGTGGGCAGGCCGCTGCCCAGCACAGTGGGCGTCTCGCCGTTGGTGGGCACGCGGGTGAGCGACTGGGCGGTGTGCTGGTAGACAAAGGCGAATTCGCCGTCCACCGTCACGGAGGTATACTGCTCAGGCTTGAGCAGGTTGATGCTGGTGCCCTCGGTCACGTTCTTGAGGTCGATGGAGCCGAGCGTATAGAGCAGCAGGCCGTTGCTGGTGGGGTAGAAATCCCAGTCGTAGTTGTCGTGGGCCTTTTCGAAGGTCTCGGTCACGATGCTGTAGCGATAGAGGCGGCCGTCGAGCCACTTTTCGCCGGTGGAGCTGGCCACGGGGTAGTTGTCGGACATGTTATGGCAGTAGAGATGCTCGCCGTAGCCGCGGATGTCGGTCACGCCGGTCTCCAGCTCCATGAGGATGTCCGTGCCGTCCAGCGCCATGGAATACAGGCAGCCGGCGGAGACGGAGAGCTGCTCGCCGTCGGAGGTGGAGCGCGTGTAGGTGCGCTCGGTCACGCCGGAGATGTAATAGATGCGGCCGCCGAGGATGGCGAAATCGGACATTTCCTGATCGGAAACGAGGGTCTCCGCGCCGTCGGCCACGTTGAAGCTGTACAGCCAGCTGTTGCAGATGACGTAGAGCTTGCCGTCATAATAGCCCAGGCCCTGCACGTTCGCGCCCGGAGCGAAGACGTTGATCACGCTCAGGTTGGAAGCGTTCAGGCACACGAGCTGCCACACGCCGGAGACGGAGCGCAGATAATACACCGCGTCGCCCACGGCGATGAGGTCCTGAATGTCATCCTGCGTCTCCAGCAGAGAGACGGCGCCGCCCGCAGAGGGCACGGCATACAGGCTCGCGTTGCCGCTGCCCGCCACAGTGAAATAAACCGTTCCTTCGCCCTCGCTGGCATAAGCGCCCTGCTTAAAGACGCTCGCCGCCTCGAGCGGGATGAACGTGATCCCCTCCGCCAGCGCGCCGGCGCACAGCGGCAGCATCAGACAAAGCGCCAGAACCAGCGCCAGAAAACGCCTGATCATCCTCATAGATAAACCCCTCCTGCCATATTGATCCCAATTTTTTCGTTGTCTGCAATGATATTCTGACCGACGCGCACGGCAAAATGTTCCGCATCGCCGCTTTTTCAGCGCGCACGAAGCGCAGAATACCCTTTCTGACAGTATACACCTTCTCGCGCTGCATTTCAACCGAAATCATACCTTTTTACACAGGCGCCGCCGGTTGACCCTCGCCGCCGGGCAGGTATATAATGCTCCCCGGAGGCCGCCCGGCCTATCTATGCTTTAGGAGGAACGCGCAATGCATGTGAACACGCCGCCGCTGGGCTGGAACACCTGGAACACCTTCGGCGAGAATATAAACGAAGAGCTGATCATGCAGTCCGCCGACGCGATGGTCGAGCAGGGGCTGCTCGCAGCGGGCTACAACTATCTGGTCATCGACGACGTATGGCATCTCAAGGAGCGCGGCGCCGACGGCCGCATGGTGCCCGATCCGGAAAAATTCCCCCACGGCATGAAATACGTGGCCGACTACGTCCATTCCAAGGGGCTCAAATTCGGCATGTATTCCTGTGCGGGTTATCTCACCTGCGCGGGCTACCCGGGCAGCTACGACCATGAATGGCTCGACGCGCAGACCTTTGCCGAATGGGGCGTGGATCTGCTCAAGTATGACTTCTGCTATCATCCCATGTCCGTTCGGGCCGATCTGCTCTACAAGCGCATGGCGCTCGCCCTTGCAAACTGCGGGCGCGACATCCTCTTCGCCGCCTGCTCCTGGGGCACGGAGCATACAAAGGTCTGGATCAAGGGATCCGGCGCGGACATGTGGCGCTCCACGGGCGATATCAACGATTCGTGGGAATCCATCAAGGCGCTCGCGCTCTCTCAGCTGCAGGCGCAGGAATATAACGGCAAGGGCTGCTTCAACGATATGGACATGCTCGTGGTGGGCATGAACGGCAAGGGCTACGTCGGCTTCAAGGGCTGCACGACCGAGGAATACCGCACGCATTTTTCTCTTTGGGCGCTGCTCAATTCGCCGCTGATGATCGGCTGCGACGTCCGCGCTATGGACGAGGCCGCAAAAGAGATCCTGCTCAACCGCGAGGTCATCGCCATCAACCAGGACCCCAAGGGCTGCCAGCCCTTCTTCGCCAACAATTTCAAATGGGAGCCCTGCGAGGCGCGCGGCGCGAAGGACCCCTTCTATGAAAAGTATCCGCTCGAGGTGCCGATCATCGCAAAATATCTGGACAACGGCGACATTGCGCTGGGCATGTTCAATTTCACCGACGAGCGCGTGGATCGCCGGATGATGTCGGCAAACCGGTTCCTGACCGCCGTCACGAGCGACAACCTCGGCCTGCCCATGAACGCGGGCAAGGATTTCGTCGCGGTCGACCTCTGGACGGGAGAGACCGTCCCCTCCTACAACGGCACGTTGATGATCGACGCTCTCGAGCCGCACGCATGCCGGCTCTTCCGCGTGAAGATCATCGACAAGAACTGATATGGAAACGTGTATGCAGTGCGGGCGCGAACTGACAGCGGACGAGATCGGCCTGCACAAGAAGATGATCAACCGCGGGTCGACCGAATTTCTGTGCCTGCGCTGTCTTGCGGCGTTTTTCCGCTGCGAGGAGGCGCTGCTTCTGTACAAAATGGAACAGTTCCGCGCGCAGGGCTGCACGCTCTTTGCTCCGAAAGAGCCGCAGTGATGCAAACGGGAGAGAGGCTTTGCCCCTCTCCCGTTTTTGCGGCCTATTATTGCAGGCCGAACATTTTTTCCTTGAGGTCGAGATAATAGAGATAATCCTCCGGCTTCACGTTCGGCGGGCAGCGGTGGTCGCAGAAGGGGATGTAGCCCCCGCGCGCCACATATTTCTCCAGCGTCTTCATATAGGCGAGGATGGCCTCCGGCCCCTTGCCCAGCTGGATCTTGTCCACGCCGCCCATGATGCGCAGCTGCCCGTCGTATCTGTCGAGCAGTTCGCCCGGGTGCGAGCAGCCGTTCACCTCGAAGGGGAACAGGCAGTTGATGCCGCCCTCGAGCAGATACGGCAGGATCGGCCGCACGTCGCCGTCGCAGTCCGTATACCACAGGTCGATCCCGTATTGATCGAGCTTTTTGCGGATGCGCTTGTAGCGCGGCATGACCACGTCCCGGAAGAACGGCACGCTCACGATCGGCCCGTTCTTGAAGCAGATGTCCTCCCAGCCCGAGGCGTAATCAAAATCAAACTGCGGCAGCAGCGCGTCCAGCGCGTCCTCCACGAGCACGCAGCAGGTCTCCACCATGTCCTCGACCATCTCCGGGTAATCGTAGCAGGCGTAGGCCAGCCCTTCGAAGGTGAGCATGTCGCGGATCTTGCCGATCATGGAGCCGCAATGCACGCCCAGCGGATAATCCCGTTCCGGCGTGTGGAGCTTCCTGAGCGCCTCGATATCCGGCAGGCGGAAGGCGCCCCGTTGGAAGCGCTCCTCCTTGACCCTCTTCCAGTCCTCCGGCGTGACCACGGAGGATTTTATATAATGCGGGATGGTGTCGTGGCGGTCGGCGGGCACTTCGGCGGTCAGCCCGTCGCCGTTCTGCACGATGAGCTTATTGCCGCTGCGGCCGATCTCCCTCTGCGGAAAGGGCGGGTCCATCCACAGGCTCGCGCTGATCGTCTCGATGCGGTCAAAGGCAAAAAACGCGTCCGCCTCCTCATTGGTGCGGATGCTGTTTTTCACAAAGAGATCCCATTCGCTGAAATTCTCTTCCCAATAGCCAAATTCCATATTGAAGCAGCGGTCTGTCGGCTGATAGTGCATCTGGCGGTTGAACCGCTCGCGGTCCGTCATCGTGCCCTTCCATTTTGCGCGCATGGGCGCGACTGTGCGCTTGCCCGTCTGTTCCATTCCCTCCGCCTCCCTCTTTATAGCATGTTTGTCGAAATCCGCCGCGCGGATTCCTAAACTTTATTATAACACAAAGCGCGCCCGCGTTGCATATAGGCGGGGCGCGCTTTACCGTGCCGTTCCTGTTCAGTTATAGTAGCGGTCTCTCCCGCCGCGATAGGTGCCCGGCTGGCCGTAGGAAGTCCTCCTTCGCGCGGCGCGGCGCTGTTTCCTGCGCAGAGCCCTCCGGCGCGCGCGCAGGACAGCCCGCACGATCAGCAGCACAGCCAGCGCGATGCCGCCGATCTTCAAAATCTGCCCGGCCATCGCCAGATCGACCCCCTCCAGAAAGGGGAAGATATCCGCCGCAGTGATCGTCTGCGGCTGCTCGTCGACAGAGCGCGAGGCGATGAGCGTGCCCGTCACGCTCTGCCCGTCCTCCGTCGTATAGCTCACCGAGCCGATGATCGCCCCCGCCGCGATGGGCGCGGTCAGATCCGCCGTGATGGTGTACTGCCGCTTGGCCTGAAAATCCGCCAGCGCGGCGCTCGCGTCGCCGTCGAGGCAGGCCACGGAATATTCCCCGGCCACGTTCACCATGGACAGGGAAAGGTCGCCCGCCTGCGGGTCGGTCTCGATCGCGTTTGCGACCTGCACCGTGGCCGGAGACATGGCGTAGAGCTCTGCAAAGGAATAGTTGCGATAGCGCGTGAAGCCGTAGTCGAGCATGGTCTTCGCGTCGTTCCAGCGCAGGGGCGAATCCTTATTGTCGCCCGCCTTCATGCTCACGCCGATCACGCAGGCGCCGTTTCTCTCCGCCGCGAAGACGAACGTCTGGCCCGCGGCGCCGGTGTAGCCGGTCTTGATGCCGCTCATGCCGTCGTAATAATAATCCGTCTCGGAGATGAGCATCAGGTTGGAGTTGACCATCTTGAGCCGCTCGGCGCGCTTGTTCGTCGGCTCGATGATATAGGCCGGCGTGCCCACGATCTTTCGGAATTCCTCGTTGCGCATGGCCTCCTGCGCGAGCAGCGCGAGGTCTCTGGCGGTGGAATAATGGTCGTCGGCGTGGTAGCCGTGCGCGTTGGAGAAATGCGTGCCCGTCATGCCGATCTGCGCGGCGCGCGCGTTCATCATCGCCACGAAATTTTCCACCGAGCCGCCCACGAGCGCCGCCACGGCGTTGGCCGAATCGTTGCCCGAATGCAGCATCAGGCCGTAGAGCAGATCGCGCAGCGACATGACCTCGCCCACGGCGACGGGCATGAGGGAGGAGTCCTTGGGCACGCTGCCCGCCTCCTCCGGGATGACCACCTGCGCGTCGAGGTCGCCGTACTCCAGCGCCAGAAGGCAGGTCATGATCTTGGTCGTGCTGGCGGGGTACATGGCCCTGTCGGCGTTCTTTTCAAACAGCGGCGCGCCGGTGGCGGCGTCGATGAGGATGGCCGTCTCCGAGGCGAGGCTGTCCGGCATGAGGATATGCTCCGCCCTGCCCCCGGGGCAAAGCCCCGTGAGCAGGACAAAGAGCAATATGAAGCTCAAAATTCGGCCGCGCTTTCGCATGATGCGGTTGTTCCATTCCTTTCCGTCGGCCTCTGCAGGCCGGTATCTGCGGGCGTCAGCCCGCGCTCTTTTCGGAGGAGAGCACCAGCAGCGTGCCCTCGCCCATGGGAGCGGTGATGAGCAGGCAGCGGCCGCGCAGCTGCGTCTCCGCCTGCGCGCTGAGCTCGACGCTGTACACATCGCGCCTGTATTCGCCGACAGTCTCGTCAAAGCCGTCGTTGGGCAGGCCGGTCATCACGCTGAGCAGCATGCCGTCCTCTTCCTGCACGGCGGCTGTTTCCACGCGCACAAGGCCTTCCGCCTGCGCGCTGACGCTCAGACCGCCGCTGCGGATCACCAGCCGCACGACTTTGTTTTCGGCAAACCATTCCTGCGTGCAGTCCACCTCGACCACGCCGGCGGCGTCGGCCGTGAGCTCCAGCACGGCTGCCTCTTCGCCCTCGGGCGAGGCATAGCGCAGCAGCACGGCGCTCTGCGCGCCGGCAAAGGCGATCTGATCGACCTGCAGCTCCGCAGGCACATAGGCATACATGCCCGCAGGCACGATGTCATAGCGCGGGCAGGCTTCCATGCCGCACACGCCGCAGATCTCCACCGTGTAGCCGTCGTTTGCAAAGTCCGCCTCGAACACGCGCGGCTCGCCCTCGTGGCCTCTGGGCTTGATGGGCACCTTGCGCGTCGCGTCGCAATAGGAGCAGCCCTGATAATACAGGCCCCATTCGACGCAGGTCGGCTCGGTCACGCGTTCCCAGCGGTACTCATCCCAAACGTGATGCTCCTCGCCCGCAGGCACGCGATTATACGACTCGCCGTCCTGCTCGCCGCACACGGCGCACACCATGGCGGTGTAGCCGTCGCTGACGCAGGTGGCCCTGCAGACGCCTTCCTTAAACTCATGGCCCGGAGCGGGCGTGCGCTGCTCTTCGACCTTGGCGCACACGGAGCAGCGGCGCAGCAGCACCTCGTCCTGCGTGCAGGAGAGCTCCTGCGTCTTTTCCCATTTGCTCCATTTATGGCCGCCGGGCACGATGTTCGTCCGCTCGCTCGTCTCCACTCCGCAGACAGAGCACACGTCCACGGTGTAGCCGTCCGTGCAGCCCGGCTCCACGGTCACGCTGCGGGGCGTATGGCCGGTCGGTTCCACTTCCTTGCGGTGGTTCGCGCCGCAGATGGAGCAGGTGCGCTCCTGACTGCCGGGCACAGTGCAGCCGGGCTGCAGGATCACGCCGAACTCGCCCCACACATGATAGGCGGCGCTGCGCGGCACGATCTCCGTCCTGTCGCTGACATACGAGCAGCGCTCGCAGGTGTAGATCGTATAGCCGTCCTCCGCGCAGGTCGGGTCGTGGATCGCGGCGCTGAGCTCATGCTCGGCCAGCGGGAGGCTCTCCCGTTCCACCTTCGCGCAGATCGCGCACGCGCGGACCTTCTCGCCCGCCTTGCTGCAGGTCGATTCCGAAACCGTCGCCCAGATGCCCCAGTCGTGGGCATTGGGATCCTGCGGGCGGATCTTGTTCTGTTCGCCCTCCCAGCCGCAGACAGAGCAGACCTCCATCGTATAGCCCACGCTCGAGCAGGTCGGCGCGACTGTTTTCTCCGTCTTGGTATGCACCTGCGCGGTGCCGCAGATCGTGCAGACGTGCAGCGCGTCTCCTTCGATCTTCCAGCCGCCATCATGCGCGCAGGGAGCGCTCTTGGCAAGGCCCGCGCCGGGCAGCACGAGCAGGAGCAGCCCCAGCATAAGCGCCACAACACTCTTTTTCATATTCCAAACGTTCCTTTCCGTATAAAGCCGATCGTTTCTTCCCGGCCGAGGCCCGCTTTCTGCTTGCAGTACAAAAAACGGACAGGCAGGGGCCAAAAAGCGTCTGCATTATACCACCAAGATGTTGCGTCTGCAAGTACGCTGCATTTAAGACGGTTTAGCTGCAGGAAAAGATGCGCATTTTGGCGCAGAGGCAGAACTTACCAAAAACGAAAAGCCGGAAAGGAGCGCGCTCCTTTCCGGCTGTGAAAGCTTGAATCTGAAGAAAGATTAGGCCTTCTTTTCGGTTTCGATGACCTGCTGGCCGTCATAATAGCCGCAGCTCTTGCAGACGCGGTGCGCCAGCTTCATCTTGCCGCAGCGGGGGCACTTCGCGATGCCCGGGAGACCCAGCTTCCAATTCGCCGCGCGGCGGGAATTGCGGCGGGCCTTGGATACTTTGCCCTTCGGTACTGCCATGGTGATTCCACCTCCTAAACCTTTCTGTGGGATCGTCGTCCGCCGAAAACCGGCGGTTTTCAGCGCGGGCCGCTCTTTCGGGCGGGCCCGGTTTGTCAATATCAGTCTTCGATCTGACCTTGCGCCTGTTCGCAGCCGCAGCTCGTCTCGTTGCGGTTTTTCCCGCACACGGGACACAGGCCCAGACAATCCGGCCTGCACAGGAACCGCATGGGCAGCTCCAGGATCAGCGCGTCCGCCACGGGCTTGGTCAGATCCGCCGCATAGCCTTCGATCAGATACTCGTCGTCATCTTCCTTGGGCGTGCGGGAGAAGCGGTTTTCGATATTCGCTTCGACATGCAGCCGGGCCTCCTCCAGACACAGCGCGCAGCGGGAGATCACCTCTGCCGTGAGAACGGCATGCATGACCACGCCCTGCCCCGTGCCCACGAGGTCGCCCTCGATATGCACGTTTTCGAAGCTCACCGGGTCGTCGAGATATTCTATCGGCTCCACCTGCACATTGCACGCGAAGGGATAGCTCTGGCCGGGATCCCGAAGGGGATTGGACATATCCAGACGCACCGGAAGCACCTCTCTTCCCGAAAGCGGATATCTGGAAAGGGGCAGAATGCTCCCCTGTTCCTAAACAAGCCTTCTTAGTATACCGTCCGCGTTCGGTTCTGTCAATCACATTCTGCGCAGGGCGTGTTAAAATTTTACGCGCCCCGCCGCAGAACAACAAATTATGAAACCGATGGTTCGGCATTACAGGATCAGCGGACCGGCGGCGCTTGCGCCTGCGGTCGCGCGTATCGGCAGCTCTATGAGATGCCGATGATCCAACTTTACTTGCTCACGAGCTCCAGAGTGTCGCGGGCGATGGCCAGCTCTTCGTTCGTCGGCACGACCCACACCTGCACCTTGGAATTTTCGGTGGAGAGCTTGATCTCCTTGGAGCGGGTGACGTGGTTGAGTTCCCTGTTCAGCTCGACGCCCAGGAACTCGAGGCCGTCGCAGACCAGCTGACGGGCGGGGCCGTCGTTCTCGCCGATGCCGGCGGTGAAGATGATCGCGTCCAGACCGCCCATGGCCGCGGCATACGCGCCGATGTACTTCTTGATGCTGTA
>JAUMYC010000289.1 GCA_030528845.1 Eubacteriales bacterium | reverse complement strand
GGCGGCATGCCCATCACCAAGATGATGAACATCGAGCGTCGTCACGGCGCGGACAAGCCCGTCATCCGCAAGGCTCTGGTCGAGCTCGAAGGCGCTCCCTTCAAGTTCTTCGCCGAGAACAGGGCGGAATGGGCCGTCGAGACCTGCTACACCTACACCGGCGCCATCCAGTACTTTGGCCCCACCGAGGTCTGCGACACCACCACCAAGACCCTCGCTCTGGAAAAGGCCTGATCTTTTCCCTGCGTTGCTCCGTCTGCGCCGCCGCGCCCCTGCGCGGCGGCGCAGCTTTTTGAATCCACACCGAAAAGGGGACGACGAACCATGCGATACGAAAAGGATTGCGTAAAAGACCTGCGCATCGCCTATATCGGCGGCGGCTCGCGCGACTGGGCGTGGTGCTTCATGCAGGATCTCGCTCTCGAGCGGCAGATGGAGGGCGTCATCCGCCTCTACGACATCGACCGTGAGGCGGCGCAGCACAACGCCGTGATCGGCAATCGCATCTCCGCTCATGCGCAGGCGCGCTCGCGCTGGCGCTATGAAGTGGCCGACAGTCTGGCCGAGGCGCTCGACGGGGCGGATTTTGTGATCATTTCCATCCTGCCGGGCACCTTTGACGAAATGGAGAGCGACGTGCATGCGCCGGAGCGCTGCGGCGTGTATCAGGCCGTGGGCGACACAGTGGGGCCGGGCGGCTGCGTGCGCGCGCTGCGCACCATCCCCATGTATGTGACGATCGCCGAGGCCATCCGCGAACACGCGCCGCAGGCATGGGTCATCAATTACACCAACCCCATGGCGCAGTGCGTGGCCACGCTCTACGAGGTCTTCCCGCAGGTCAAGGCCATCGGCTGCTGCCACGAGGTCTTTCACGCGATGGACCTGCTCTGCTGCATGCTGCGCGACAAGCTGGGCGTTCAGGCGCAGCGGCAGCAGCTGCGCTGCACGCTCGCGGGCGTGAACCATTTCACATGGATCACCTCCGCTTATTACGGCGGGCTCGATCTCTTCCCCATGTTCGCCGAGTTCTGCCGCGAGCACCTCGCCGAGGGCTACGACGAGACCGGCTGCAGCCTCTGGCGGGGAGATCCCTTCAAGAGCGCGCACCGCGCCCTGATGGACATGTTCCTGCGCTACGGCGCGATCCCCGCTGCGGGCGACCGGCACCTGACCGAGTTCCTGCCGCCGTGGTATCTCAAGGATTCGGAGACCGTGCGCCAATGGCGCTTCGGGCTCACACCCGTCTCCTGGCGCAAGGAGGATCTGCAGGCCCGGCTGGCGCGCAGCGAACGCCTGCGCACGGGCGAGGAGGAGATCTGCCTCACGCCCTCCGGCGAAGAGGGGCATCTGATCATGAAGGCGCTGCTGGGGCTGGGCGATATGCTGACAAACGTGAACCTGCCCAACCGGGGACAGATCCCCGGGCTTCCCCTGCGCGCAGTGGTCGAAACGAACGCCTATATCAGCCGCAGCGGCGTCTCCCCCGTAATGGACGGCGCTCTGCCCGAGGGCGTGCTCGGGCTGGTCATGCCGCATGCGCTCAACCAGCTCAGCGTGCTGCGCGCCGCCATGACGGGCGACCGGGAGCTCGCCTTCCGCGCCTTCCTCAACGAACCGCTGATGCAGGGCGTTGCCCCGGACGAGGCGCGCGCCCTCTTTGCGCAAATGCTGCGCAGCACCGCCGCATACCTCCCCGAGGCCTTCCGCGGCTGAGCGCTCTGTTATTTCGCGTCCGCCGCGTAGAGCCGCGCCAAGTCGGCATACCTCCCGCGAAAGCGCAGGCTGCTGCCGCTTTTGTTCTCGCCGATGCAGCTCAGGCCCATGTGCCCCAGCACGGCCTGTGATTTCGCATTTTCCTTGCGCGCATAGGCCTCGACCCATTCGATCCCTTCCGGGAGCGTGCACACGAGCCAGACAAACAGCGCGCGGAAGACGCCCGTGCCCTGCCGGTGCAGCTTGAGCTGGACCTCCTCCATCAGCAGCACGCCGTCCGAGATGCTGTATTGAAAATAGCCGATCAGTTCGTCTCCCTCGCGCAGCAGCACCACCCGGCATTTGCCCTCCCGCAGCGCGGGGAGCATATAGCTCGTCCAGAGCGCGCAGTCCTCCTCATAGCTTCCGCCCGTCGGGGCGATGCGGCTCATGTTCCCGTGCAGGATGGCAAAGAGCTCCGGCAGGAGCCGCTGTGCGTCCTCGGCCCGGGCAAAGGTGAAATCGTATCCCATGTTCTGTCCTCCCATTTCGATTTCTTTTTTCGACCCGCTCATCTTATCCCCTGCCCCTCCGCTCTGTCAAGCGCGAGGCGCTGTCCTGCGGCCTGCGAATCATACGAAGAGGCTCCCCGACAACGCCGGGGAGCCTCTTTATTTCCTGCCGCATCAG
>JAUMYC010000288.1 GCA_030528845.1 Eubacteriales bacterium | reverse complement strand
GTTGCCCACGACCTTTCCCTTCACCAGCTCGATCGAGCCGCATTGAGCATGCAGCGCGTCAAAGGCCGCCTTGCAGGACTTCGGCATGCTCACACACCCCGTGACGATCAGCCGTTCGAGCCCCGCGATCAGCTCCTTCGCCTCGATACCGATGTCCAGATCGCCGCACACATACAGGCTGCGCCCGTATTTCTGCAAAAGGGCCTCGTCCAGATCCGCGCTGTCCGGCACGATCGCATAGCCCTCCGGCACGACCTCAAACTCCGTATTCACGTCAAACAAAGGCGCGAGCGGTTCGACCAGCGCTTCCGGCACGACGAGCTTCTTTGTAATGAAGCTCACATTTTTTGCAGCGAGCTTCGCCGCGTCGAGCGCGCCGTCGCCGATGAGGATCTGCTTTTCGGCATAATATTTTGCATCCTGCCTTGCGCGCAGCGGGAAGAAGCGGTCCATGACGTATTTTTTATCCAGCACGACGGCGTCGTCCGGATACACGTCCGTTTTCCCGTTGCAGCTGATCCTGCCCAGACACCCGGCCATGCTCTGCGGGCAGCGCAGCGAGCCGTTGACGATGATCTTATAGCAGCGGGCGACGGTCTCCTGCGCGCCGGGCAGCAGCTGCAGCGAGCCGTTTGCGATGATCATCGTGTTTTCCGAGACGGAATCGTCCGGTCCGAGCTGCGAGGAGCCGCTGTAGACGCGCATGTCGATCTCCTTCCCCTCGGGCAGCTCGATGGTCTCCGCCGCGTTCATGGTGACGGGCAGGCGCGCCAGGATGCCGCGCGCACGGTCATTCACGAAAAGGATCTCCGTGTTGAGCACGATGCTCTCAAACTTTGCATAGTCTTCCTCCGCGATCTTCCTCGCATCGCAGATCTCGCAGTTGATCATCAGCTTCTTCTTTTCAAACATAACCTTCACCCTCCGATCATTTCTCTAAGGCGTTTTCTGGCAGAGGCAAGCCGGGAGCGCACGGTCGCCGCGGGCATGGAGAACATCTGTCCGAGCTGAGAGGACGTGTAGCCCTCGAGATAGCGCAGCGCAAAGAGCATGCCCTCCGGCGGCGGCAGCGCCTCCAGAAGAGCGTTCCATTCGCTCTCGCCCAGCTCCTGCATGAGGGCCGCAGGCTCAAAGCCGCTCTGCTGCATCTGCTCGAGCGAGACGAGCAGGCGCGCGCGCCGCTTCCGGTCCAGAAACAGATTCTTGACCGTGCGGTAGAGCCACGCGCGGCGCTGCTCCGGCGCGAGCGGCTCGAGGTCGGCCTCGTGCGCCATGGCGCGCAAAAACGCCTCCTGCACGATCTCCTCCGCCGCTCCCCGGTCCTCCGTCATGCCTGCGCACCAGAGCGCCAGCTCCTCAAACAGCCGGCTGTACAAACTCTCGATCATATCCCTGCGTTTCGCTCCTTGTCTTGCCGTTCACCTATAAAACGCACGGGAAGGGCAAAGTGTTGTGCAGAACGAAAAAATTTTTTCACGCCTGCCCGCCCGGCCAGTGCGCCGCCGCCCAGGGGATGTCGTTGAGCAGCACGGCGTGCGCGCCCAGCGCCGCAAACGAGCGCAGCGCCTGCGCCGTCGTGTAGCCGCAGCCGCCCTGCGCCGGGTCGTTCGCCATGATCCAGAGCTTCTTCCCCGTCGCGTGCACGCGCCCGACGCGCTCCGGCGTGAGCCAGTGCTCCCAAAGGCGGATATAGTCTATCTCCATCGCCCCGAACTCCTCGATCTGCTCCGGGCGCGGCATGAAGGCGAGGATGCGGCAGCCGGGCGCGCAGCGGCGCACGACAGGCGCGCAGGAGGGGTCCTGCACGCCGAGCGTCGTCGTTTCGGCGGCGCGATAGCGCATGAGCAGCGCGCAGATGCGCTCTGTCTGCTCCTCCCCCGTCTGCTTGCAATGCAGAAGCAGCGGCCTTACGCCGCAGGCGAGCACATCCTCGAGCGAATGGGGCGCAAAGGCGCGGTCGCCGACATGGCGCATGGCCATGAATTCCCGCAGGCTCCAATCGGCCACGTCGCCCGGCACGCCGAACATGCGCCCTGTGTCGTCGTCATGGCAGATGACGGGCACGCCGTCCTTCGTCTCGCGCACGTCCATCTCCACGATATCCGCGCCGTTTTTGAGCGCCTCGCGCGCGGAGAGGATGGATTGTTCCGGAAAAACGCCGGGGCCGCTGCGGTGGGCAATGATGAGCATAAATATGGCCTCCCTTTTTCTGTCTTCTCTGCCGGATATTGTACCACAAAACGCCGCCTCCCTCCGCACAAAACTTTTTCTGCGCAAGGTATTGACAAACGGGGCGTTCTCTGATAGAATATCATCTGTCGCCGAGAGCGACAGCACATATCGCGGGGTAGAGCAGTCCGGTAGCTCGTCGGGCTCATAACCCGGAGGTCGA
>JAUMYC010000078.1 GCA_030528845.1 Eubacteriales bacterium | reverse complement strand
TCCGGGAGCGCGCCGAGGATATCCTGCGCCGTCATACCCGTTTCGCCGATGCGCGCGGCGGCGCGTTCGCCCGCAAGGCCGTGCGCCTCGCTGGCGATGCAGGCGGCCTGCTGCGGCGCAAAGCCCCGCGCCAGCAGCGCGCCCGCAATGCCGGTGAGCAGATCTCCGCTGCCGCCGCGGGCCATGCCCGGGCAGCCGCTCGTGCTCATCTGCACGCCCTCCGGGCCGCTGACGAGCGTGGCCGCGCCCTTGAGCAGCGCCGTGCAGCCCAGAGAGCGCAGCGCCTGCAGGCTCTGCAGCGGTTCGGCAGCGGGGCCGACCAGCCGCGCCGCCTCGCCGGGATGCGGCGTGAGCAGGCAGCGCTCGGAGAGCAGCGCGAGCAAAGAGCGCTCCTGCGCGAGGAGATTGAGCGCGTCTGCGTCCAGAACGAGGGGCAGCTCGCTCTCCAGCGCGCATCGGACGACCTCCGGCGCGCATCTGCGCGAGAGGCCCGGGCCGATGGCGACGGCGCTCTTTCCGCAAAGGGCTTCCCGCAGCGCGGGCACGGCCCCGGCGCAGAGCGCTCCGTTTTCCTCGAGGAGGGGGATGCACATGGCGCAGGGCTCGAGCGTCTGCAGCACGGGCACGATGGAAGCGGGGCAGGCCACGCTCACCAGCCCGGCTCCGCTGCGCAGCGCAGCGCCGGTGCAGAGCGCCGCCGCGCCCGCCATGCCCAGCGAGCCCGCGACGACGAGCAGATGCCCGTAGGTGCCCTTGTGGCTGTCGTGCGGCCTCGGCGCGCAGGCCGGGGCGATGTCCGCCGCCTCGCACAGGCCGATGCTCTCCTGCGGAAGGAAAGACGGACCGATGCCGATGGAGCGCACAACGAGCTGCCCGCAGACGTCCATGCCCCGGCCCAGATAATGGCCGGGCTTGGGGTATTCAAAGGTGACGGTGCAGTCCGCCCGCACAAAAGCGCCGGGCGCCGCGCCGCTGTCGGCATGCAGACCGGAGGGGATATCGCAGCTGAGCACGAGAGAGCCCTGCCGGCGATCCTGCTCCATGCGCTCGAAAAGAGCGGCGATCTCTTCGGAAGGGGCGCGGCTCAGGCCGATGCCGAACACAGAATCGACCCATGCATGCGGGCGGGGCATGGAGGCGAAATCCACCCCCTGCCAGACGTTGGCGTGCTCAAGCGCGCGGCGGCGCATGCGGGCGGCGTCCGGCCTGCGGGGCAGCTCCGGCGCGACGTCCAGCAAAATGCTGCGCCCGCCGCCCTCGGCAAACATGCGCGCGGCCGCATAGCCGTCGCCGCCGTTTCCGCCGTTGCCGCAGGCGAAGACGCAGATGCGCCCCTGCGCCCCGCCCAGCCGCACGCAAAGCTCGTCCGTCAGGGCGCGCGCCGCGCGCAGCATCAGCTCATCCGAACTCAGGTCGGTCTTTTCCATATAGGCGCGCTCCAGCGCGCGCATCTGCATAGCCGTGACGATCCTCTTCACGCTCAGCCCTCCGTTATCGTTTTTTTCATGCACCCTGCCCGCGGGCGCTCAGACATAGCCCATCATGCCGCGCACGGAGACCTCGCCAAAATGCAGCGGCAGCAGCTCGCCCTGCTCTGTGCGCAGCAGGAGGGAGCCGTCTTCGGCTAAGTCCACGGCCTCGCCGAGGATGGCGTCGCCGTCCCGCTCGGCGCGCACGCGTTTGCCCAGCGTGAGCATGCGCGCGCGGCAGGCCGCAAGGATGGGGGAGAAGCCCTCGCTCTGCCAGAGCGCCGTCCAATGGGAGAGGCGCTGCATTAAGGCGCGGGAGAGCGCGCCCCGCTCCGGCGCAAAGCCGCCCGCAGCCTCGAGCGACGTGGCCCAAGGCAGCTCCGGCGGGAATTCCAGCCCGCACACGTTCAGCCCGATGCCGGTCACGGCCCAGTCTACGCAGCCGTCCGGGCGCAGGCCCGTCTCCGCGAGGATGCCGCAGGCCTTTTTGCCGGAGAGGATCACGTCGTTGGGCCATTTGATGCCCGCGCGCAGGGGGGAGCCCGCCTGTTCGAGCGCGCCGTCGAAGGCGTCGCACACGGCCAGCGCCGCCACGAAGGAGAGCTCTGCCGAGCGCTGCGCCGGCAAAGCGGCAGGCCGGGTGATATAGCTCATGTAGACGCCCCGCCCCGGCTCGGAGAGCCATGTGCGGGAGAGCCTGCCGCGCCCGGCGGTCTGCTGCTGCGCAAAGACGGCCGTGCCCGTCGGGGCGCCCTGCCGCGCCAGCTCCTTGGCCCGCAGGTTGGTCGAATCGATCGTTTCGTGAAATTCGCACCGGCCGATGGCCAGCACCGCCTCGCGGTAGCGTTGCATTTCGTCTGTTTTCATATCGTGTTTGTCCCGCCTCTGTCGTTTTCTTCCGCTGCTATTGTACCGCGTCGGGCCGCCTGTTTTCAAGAGGGGCGCAGAAAGATGCGCGGCGCGTCTTTGCAGGAGCGGGAAAAAATGCTATAATAGGGATGATGGGGCTTTTTCGGGCCTCGAAGCAGGAATAAACAGCGTCCTTTTGCGAAAGGAGTCGAGTGAGAAGATGAAGAGGATCGGCGTACTGACCTCCGGCGGAGACGCGCCGGGCATGAACGCGGCCATTCGCGCCGTCGTGCGCACGGCGATCGCCAATGATATGTCCGTCGTGGGCTTCAAAAGGGGCTATAACGGCGTTTTGATGCTCAACAACGGCACCAACGAGGATTACGAGATCATGACCCGCCGCAGCGTCGGCGAGACGATCCATCGCGGCGGCACGTTTTTGATGACGGCGCGCTGTCTGGATTTCCATGAGCCGGAGATGCAGAAAAAGGCCATCGCCAACATGCGCCTGCTGGGGCTGGAGGGCCTCGTCGTCATCGGCGGCGACGGCACCTTCCGCGGCGCTTCCGCCATGACGGAGCTGGGCTTCCCGGTGGTGGGCGTACCGGGCACGATCGACAACGACCTGCCCTACACCGATTTCACCCTCGGCTTCGATACCGCCGTGAACACGGCCTGCGAATGCATCAATAAGATCCGCGAGACGAGCGACAGCCACGAGCGCGGCAGCCTTGTCACGGTCATGGGCCGCCATTGCGGCGATATCGCGCTGAACACGGCCATCGCCTCCGGCGCGGAGATCGTCCTGCTGCCCGAGCGCCCCTGGAGCATCGAAGAGCTCGCCGGGCGCATCAAGTGGTCGGTGATGGAGGGGAAGCGCTCCATCATCATCGTCATGGCCGAGGGCGCGATGGATTCCCTCACCAGCGACCTGCCCGCGCTGATCAAGGCGCATCCGGAGCTGGGCGTCACGGGCGAGGGAAGCCTGAGCTCCTCCAAGCTGGCGGCGCTGCTGGAGACGCTCTCCGGGCATGAGATCCGCGCGACGGTGCTGGGCTATATCCAGCGCGGCGGCACGCCCTCTGCGTCCGACCGCATCCTCGGCTCCCGTCTGGGCGAGCGCGCGGTCGAGCTGCTGCGCGACGATATCGGCGGCATGGCCGTGGGTATCCGCGACAACAAGATCATCGAAGTCCCCTTTGCGCAGGCCTTCGGCAGCCATCGCCCGGTCAACGAACAGCTGATGGCCCTGCTGGACACGCTTTCCACCTGAGCAAGCCATATCGATCAAAAATACAGCGAATTGCCGGTCTGCGCATGTGGAGCCGGCAATTCCTTTCAAGGTGCATATGAATGAAAAGCAAGTGATCCGCATCCATGGGATCGGCTCGTCCCTGCAGGGCGTGGGCCGACTGGAGGACGGGCGCGCCGCGTTTGTGCGCGGAGCGCTCCCCGGAGAGACGGTCGAGATCGAGGTCGAAAAAGACGCCGGGCGCTATGTCGTCGCCCGGCTGCTCGGCGTGCGGGAGCCCTCGGAGCAGCGCTGCGCGCCCTTCTGCCCGCATTACGGAAAATGCGGCGGCTGCGCGGCGCAGCATATGGACTACGCGGCGACGCTCGCCTGCAAGCAGACCGTCGTGCGGGACGCGCTCGCGCGCATCGGCGGCCAGAAGGAGATCGAGGTGCTGCCGACCATCGGCATGCAAACGCCGCTGCACTACCGCAACAAGGTGGAATATGCCGTCGCGCCGGACGGCTCGCTGGGTTTTTCCATGGCCGGCAGCCATGCGGTCGTGCCCGCGGTCGAATGCCCTCTGGCGGAGGAGGCCATCCTGCCCGCTGCGAAGGCGGTGGAGCGCTGGCTGAAGACGGCGGGGCGGGAAAGCCGCCTGCGCTATGTGGTCGCGCGCAGCACAAAGCAGGGCGACGTCATGCTCGTCCTCTCCGGCGAACGCCTCGCGGGAGAGCAGGCGCTGTATGAAATGCTGCCCGAACACGTGCGCTCCGTTCATTTCTGCAGGCTCAAGTTTCGCCCGGCGCATGCGCTCGACGGCGAAACGCGCCATCTGCGCGGCAGTAAAACGCTCACGGAAGAGCTCGCGGGCATGCGCTTTGGCCTGTCCGCGCAGTCGTTCTTTCAGGTGAACCGCTCGCAGTGCGAAGAGCTGCTGGCCAGAGCGGTGGAATTTGCGACGGCCGAGCAGAAGGGCGCACTCGCGGCCGACGTCTACTGCGGCGTGGGCACGCTCTCGCTGGCCATGGCGCAGTCGCCCGAGATCGAAAAGGTGCTGGGCTTTGAGATCGTGCCGCAGGCCATCCGCGACGCGAAGGAAAACGCCCGCGCCAACGGCCTTGCCGGGAAGACGCAGTTCTTCGCCGGCGATGCCGCGCTGACACTGCCGGGAGAGATCCGCGGGCGCGAATTGTGCGCCGCGATCATCGACCCGCCGCGCAAGGGCACCGCGCCGGAGGTGCTGCGCGCGCTGGCGGCCTCGAAGCCCCGGCGCATCTGCTACGTCTCCTGCAACCCGGCCACCCTCGCGCGCGATATCGCCCTGCTGGCCGGGCAATATTCCGTCGCCCTCGCGCAGCCGGTGGACATGTTCCCGTGGACCGAGCATGTGGAGACGGTCGTGCTGCTGCACAGGGGAGAGGCATCTGCGGGAAAATGAGAAGAGAGGGAGAGTCGCTGTTATGCAGATCACGCCGACTCTGAACTTTGGCGGAAACTGCCGTGAGGCGATTCGGATGTATGAAAAGGCCTTTGCGGGCAAGATCACCTGCCTGATCACATACAGGGAAGCCAACGACCCGGCATATATGCCGCATCTCACGGAAGAACAAAAGGATTTTATCTATCATGCGGAGCTCATGCTGGGCGGACAGAGGATCATTATGAGCGACCATGCGGACATTGTGTTTTCGGTCTGCTATTCTAATTTTCTCACGGTCATGTACGATTCAAAGGAAGAAGTCGTCAGGGCGTATGAGATCATGCGCGAAGGCAGCACGACGATCTATCCGCTTGGAAAAACGCCGTACAGCTCCTGCCGCGTCGTATTTGTGGACAGATTCGGCATCCGCTGGGGGATCATGACCGAACAGACGGAGAACTGATATTCGCCGTGTAAGAAGGGAGAGGAAGGATATGCCTGCGTTTTTTGTGCCTCCCGTACCGTTGATCCGCAGCAAGCTGATCTTGAGAAAGCTAAGGGAGAGCGGCGCGTTTTGCGAACAGAGCGCAGTCACGCTCGCGCAGGCAGGGGTCTTCCGGCCGGAGGCATTTCCTGCCGTCACTGCGCATCTCGTGCGCAAAGGACTCCTCCGATCGGCAGGAGGCGGACGGTATTATCTTGCAGAGCCGGGCGCAGCGCCCGCCCGGGAGGAGAGAAAATAAGATGCTGATCTTTTTTGTACGCCATGGCCTGACCGACTGGAACAGGGACAGGCGCTTTCAGGGAACGTGCGATATCCCGCTGAACGAGGACGGGCTGCGGCAGGCGCGCGTCGCCGCGCAGAGATGCAGAGAATTGATGCCCGAGCGGGTCTATCACAGCACGCTCCTGCGCGCCGCGAAGACGGCGCAGACGGTGGGCGAGGCCTGCGGCGCGCCGCTTGTTCCGCATGAGGGCTTCAACGAGGTCTGCATGGGCCTGTTTCAGGGGCTGAACCACGCGCAGGCAAAGGAAAAATTCCCCGAGGGATACGCCCGCTATTTTGCGGACAGCATCCATACTGCGCCGCCCGAGGGCGAATCGCTCGCGCAGCTGCAGGGGAGGGCGCTGCGCGCGCTGGAGTTTGTCGAGCGGGACGCGCAGGGCTGCGGGCGCGTCTGCGTCGTTTCGCACGGCGCGCTGCTCAAGACGCTGCTCGCCGCCGTCGCGGGCATCCCGCTGCAGAGCTTTTCCAAATTCGACGTGAGCAATTGCTCCATCAGCGTGATCGAATCGCAAAACGGCGTGCGCAGGCTCATCACGCTCAATTCCATGGCGCATTTTGGCGATCCATACGCCGAAATGTCGCAGACGAAGCTGATGATCTGACGGCAGAAGGAGGGAGACGGCAGATGCAATACAGACCCGATAAATACGGCAACCCCGTGTCCGTGCTGGGCTACGGCTGCATGCGCTTTTCGCAGAAGGCCGGCAGGCCGGACATGGCCAAGACGGAAGCCGAGATCATGGAGGCCTATCGCGCGGGCGTGAATTATTTCGACACGGCCTATATCTATCCCGGCAGCGAGGCGGCCCTGGGCGAGATCCTTGAGCGCAACGGGATCCGCGGCGAGGTGAACATTGCGACGAAGCTGCCGCACTATCTGATCAAGAGCAGAGCCGACGCGGAGCGCTTTTTCGCCGAGGAGCTGCGCCGCCTGCGCACGGATCGCGTCGATTATTACCTCATGCACATGCTCTCCGACGTGAAGACATGGGAGCGGCTGCTCTCGCTGGGCGTCGGCGAGTGGATCGAAGAGAAGAAAAAGAGCGGGCAGATCCGCCAGATCGGCTTTTCCTACCATGGAAATTCCGACGCGTTCATGGCGCTTGTCGACGCCTACGACTGGGATTTTTGCCTCGTGCAGTATAATTACCTCGACGAGCACACGCAGGCGGGCCGCACGGGCGTGCAGCATGCGGCGAAGAAGGGCATGCCTGTGCTGGTCATGGAGCCGCTGCGCGGGGGCAGGCTGGTGAAAAATCTGCCCGAGCAGGCGAAGAAGCTCTTTGCCGGACACAGCGTGCAGCGCACCCCGGCGCAGTGGTCGTTTGACTGGCTGTGGGATCAGGAGGAGATCACCTGCGTGCTCTCCGGCATGAATTCCGTCGAGATGGTGCGCGAGAACGCGAGCGCGGCTTCTCAGGCGCGCGCGGGCAGCCTGACCGAGGCGGACAGGCAGCTGCTCCGGCAGGTCGTCGCGGCGATCAATGCGAAAATGAAGGTGGGCTGCACGGGCTGCCGCTATTGCATGCCCTGTCCGAAGAACGTGGACATCCCCGGCGTGTTCTCCGCCTACAACCAGAAGTACACCGAGGGCTGGTTCTCCGGGATAAAGAGCTACGTCATGTGCACCGCTCTGCGCAAGGACCCGACGCCCGCCTCCAATTGCGTGGGCTGCGGCCTGTGCGAGAAGCACTGCCCGCAGAAGATCTCCATCCGCGAGGAGCTAAAAAACGTGCGCCGGGAGATGGAAGGCCCGGCCTATCACGCTGCAAAGGCGATCATCCCGAAGATCATGAAATATTGAGAGGGGAACGGGGCACGATGCTCGAATTTCGCAGGTTTTCCGAATTTCCCCGGGGGACTATGTTCGATATCCTGCAGGACGCCTATTCCTACGACCCGCGCAACCGCGCCCTCTGGGAAGAAAACTGGCGTGAATCGGACGATTTTTTCTATGAAAACCCGCAGATCGCAGATCGATATGGGCTGGTGAGCTGCATCGACGGGCATCCCATCGGCTTTGTGACGTGGGACCCGAGGCATGCGCCGGAATATGTGGAGATCGGTCACAACGGTATCCGCAGCGCGTACAAAAGAAAGGGATATGGCCGCGCACAGCTTCGGGAGGCGATCCGCAGGATCCGGGAGTATCCGGAGTTGAAGAAGATCATCGTCTGTACAAATGCAAATTTAGCCGCGCCGAAAAATTACGAGAGCGTGGGGATGCGTCTGTGCGGCAGAGAGCCGAATGCATCCCAAAGCGCATATACGGGAGAATACCTGTATTATGAGATGCTCCTGGAGCGTGAGGCGCACTGAACCGGACGGCGGCGGAAACAGAAAACCAACGTGCGAAGAGACGCCCGGGCTCGGCCGGAGCCCGGGCGTTTTGTGTGCAAGCGCGGAAAGATAACATAAAATACGAACGCTTAACATAAAAAACATATCATTGTTTGGCGATTTGTCGAACGAAACCTTGGCGTTTTGCGCGCGAATCTGCTATAATAGTCACAATTTCCCGATACACGGAGGCGTATTTCCCATGAAGATTTCTTTTTCCACCCTCGGCTGCCCGGATTTCTCCTGGAGCGATATCTATTCCATGGCGAAGGACCTTGGCTTTGACGGGATCGAGATCCGCGGCCTCGGCAGCGATATTTTCGCCGTTTCCGCGCAGCCCTTCAAGCCGGAAAACCGTGCAAACACGGTCAGAAAGCTAAAGGAGCTGGGTCTGGAGATCCCCTGCCTGTCGAGCGGCGCGAGCCTGAGGTTCGTGGAGAAGAAAGAGGAAACGCTCCGGGAAATCCGCGAGTATATCGCGCTGGCCAAGGAGATCGGCACGCCCTACATCCGCGTGCTGGCCGACGTGGACGCGCCCGTGCGCGGCGAGGTGGACGACGATTTCGTCTATGAAATGCTCAATATCCTCGCGCCGGAAGCAGAAGCGGCGGGCGTGAGCCTGCTGTGCGAGACCAACGGCGTCTATGCGGACACCAAGCGCCTGCGCGCGCTGCTCGACAGGGTGGACAGCCCCGCCGTGGCCGCGCTCTGGGACATGCACCATCCCTATCGCTATTTCGGCGAACAGCCGGAGGAAACGGTGCAGAATCTGGCGGGCTGCATCCGCCATACGCACGTCAAGGACAGCGTGATGGTGAACGGAACGGCGCATTACCGCATGATGGGCGTGGGCGACCTGCCCGTGAACCATATGCTCGACGTGCTCGCCGACACCGGCTATGAAGGCTATGTCTCCCTCGAATGGGTCAAACGCTGGACGCCGGATCTGCTCGACGCGGGCATCGTCTTCCCGCATTATGCGTATTACATGCATATGTGGATGGAAGACCGCGAGCAGAAGCTGCATGAAAACCTGCCCGTGGCCAAGAGCGGCGGACAGTATATCTGGCCGAAGGAGACGATGATCTCCGAGACCTTCCCGCAGGTGCTCGACAAGGCCGTGGAGCTCTTCCCGAACCAGCTCGCCTTTGATTATACGACCGAGGATTACACCCGCACCTACAGGGAATTCCGCGACGATGTGGATCGTTTCGCGCGCTCGCTCATCGCCATGGGCGTGAAAAAGGGCGACCACGTCGCCATCTGGGCGACCAACGTCTCCCAGTGGTATCTCACGTTCTGGGCCTCCGTGCGCATCGGCGCGGTGCTGGTCACGGTCAACACGGCCTATAAGGTACACGAGGCGGAATATCTGCTGCGCCAGAGCGACACGCACACCCTCGTGATGGTGGACGGCTTTAAGGACGCGGACTATGTGCAGATCATCAACGAGATCTGCCCCGAGCTCAAGGACAGCCGGCCCGGCCAGCTCAAGAGCCGCCGCCTGCCCTTCCTGAAGAACGTCATCACCTGTCAGAGCGACAACCCGGGCTGCTTCAACTGGCAGCAGGCGCTGGAGGCGGGCGCGGGCGTCTCGCAGGACGAGGTTCTGCGCCGCTGCGCTTCCATCCGGCAGGACGACGTTTGCAACATGCAGTATACCTCCGGCACGACGGGCTTCCCCAAGGGCGTCATGCTCACGCACCGCAACGTCGTCAACAACGGCAAGGCCATCGGCGACTGCATGGACCTCTCCAACGCGGATCACATGCTCATTCAGGTGCCCATGTTCCATTGCTTCGGCATGGTGCTGGCGATGACCGCCTCCATGACCCACGGCGTGACCATGAGCCCCATCCCGTATTTCTCGCCCCGCGTTTCGCTGGACGTGCTGAGCAAAAAGAAGATCACCGCCTTCCACGGCGTACCCACCATGTTCATCGCGCTGCTGGGCCATCCGGACTTTGCCAAGGCGGACTTCAGCCACATACGCACCGGCATCATGGCCGGCTCCCCCTGCCCGGTCAAGGCCATGCAGGAGGTCATCGAGAAGATGAACATGGACGAGATCTGCATCACCTACGGCCTGACGGAGGCTTCGCCCGCCTGCACCATGTCCAAGACGACCGATTCCATGGAAGCGCGCGTGAGCACCGTCGGCGCGCCCATCTTCGGCGTGGAGTGCAGGGTCATCGACCCGGTGACAGGCGAGGAGCTGCCCGACAACGTGGAAGGCGAATTCGTCGCGCGCGGCTACAACATCATGAAGGGCTATTATAAGATGCCTGAGGCCACCGCCGCCGCCATCGACAAGGACGGCTGGCTGCATTCGGGCGATCTGGCCCGCCGCCTGCCCGACGGCTACTATAAGATC
>JAUMYC010000077.1 GCA_030528845.1 Eubacteriales bacterium | reverse complement strand
TAGTACTTGCTGTACTTTTTGTGGAAGTAGAAGCGGCGCTTGCTTTTGTCCGCCTCGCTGCTGCCGCAGATGCGCAGGCTGAAAAACGCGCTGACGGCGGCCAGCAGCGCCGCCACGGCGAAGAACGGCTTGTACGGCTGATGCTGCGCCATGAGCGAAAAGACCAGCACGATGACCAGATAGCCCGCCAGCGTGCCGATCTGGCTCATGGCGCTCTGCGCGCCCAGCGCGGCGCCGCCGCGCCCCTCCCGCGCGTAGCTCATCGTCAGCGTGCTCTTCATGCCCAGCTGGATGTGCTCGCCCAGCGAATAGATGCAGATCGCCAGCGTGGTGAGCACCTTGCCCGCAGGCAGCATCGCGTGCATGCCCATGCCGGCCAGCATGATCAGCGCGCCCGCCTTGTACATCGTCTCGGCGGACATCATATAAAACACCGCCAGGATAAACACCAGCAGGATACCGGGCAGTTCGCGGAAGAACTCTGTCACGCCGCGGTCCATCTCGCCCATTCGGACGACTTCCACGAGGAAATTGTCCAGCATGCCCTTGTACAGGCCGTACGAAAGGCCCGTGATGAGGATCGAGATCAACAGCGAAGTGTAGCGCGTGTCGCTGCGGAACGCCTCCTTGATCCGGTTCATTTTTTTCCATCCCATCCTTTTCTTTTGCATAGTTATGCTCGCGCACGGGACTATTATAACGAAAAAACCTCGTTTATACAACGGGCATTTGCGCGCCTGTGCGAGGGCATGAAAAAAGGCCGGAATCCTGAAAGATTCCAGCCTTTATGGAGCTGATGACCGGATTTGAACCGGTGACCTCATCCTTACCAAGGATGCGCTCTACCGACTGAGCTACATCAGCATTTCGGTCGATGCGAGATATAGTTTAGCACAAACGGCGGCAAATTGCAATAGGAAAATCCAAATTTCGCCATTTTTCTTGAAAATATCACGCGTTTTCCCCTATATCCCGCGGCGCGGCGGTATGTTCCTATTGACATCCCCGCCCGTATGGATGGTATACTGTAGCGACACGAACAACGGCATGTCCCGCGCGGGCCATGCAGAAAGCAGGAGTGAAGCAAATGAAAAAACTGGGCTTTGGTCTGATGCGCCTCCCCCGGCTCGACCCCGCCGACGCGGCGAAAGTGGATATCGAGCAGCTCAAGAAGATGGTAGACCTGTATATGGAAAAGGGCTTCGATTATTTTGACACCGCCATCATGTACAACGGCTTTGCCAGCCAAGGCGCCATTCGTCAGGCGCTGGTGGAGCGCTATCCGCGCGAGAGCTTCCGCCTCGCCACCAAGCTGCACAGCAATTTCGTCAAGACTCTGGAAGAGCGCGACGTGATCTTCTCGCAGCAGCTTGAGCAGACCGGCGCGGGCTATTTCGACTATTACCTGCTGCACGGCATCGACAGCTCCTCCTATCCCAAATACGAAACGCTCGATTGCTTCCGCTGGATCCTGGACAAAAAGGATGCCGGGCTGATCCGCCATGCCGGCTTCTCCTATCACGACGGCCCGGAACTGCTCGACGAGATCCTCACCAAGCATCCGGAGATGGAATTCGTTCAGCTGCAGATCAACTATCTCGACTGGGAGAGCGAATGGATCCGCTCCCGCGAGGTGTATGAGGTGGCCTGCAAGCACAGCAAGCCCGTCATCATCATGGAGCCCGTGAAGGGCGGCACTCTGGCCGCCGTGCCCGAGGAGGCCGAGCGCCTGCTCAAGCAGCGCGAGCCGGAACTGTCCGTTTCCTCGTGGGCCATCCGCTTCGCCGCTTCTCTGGACAACGTGATGATGGTGCTCTCCGGCATGACCACGCTCGAACAGATGCAGGACAACGTGAGCTATATGGAAAACTTCCGCCCCCTGACGCAGGAGGAGGTCGCCTTGACGCACGAGGTGGCGCGCATCATCAATTCGCAGATCGCCATCCCCTGCACGGGCTGCTCCTATTGCACCGACGGCTGCCCGCAGAAGATCGCCATCCCGCAGTATTTCTCGCTCTACAACGAGGACATGCGCGAAAACCTGGCGGAAAAGGGCTGGACGGTGAACTATTCCTCCTATGGCCGCCTCTCGAAGCAGTTTGGCCGCGCGGCGGACTGCATCGCCTGCGGACAATGCGAGGAAGTCTGCCCGCAGCATCTGCCCATTATCGAGCATCTCAAGGCCGTTTCGGAGCATTACGACCGCTGACATCACAAAAATTCGCCCGCATGCCGGTTTTCGGCACGCGGGCTGTTTTATTATTTGCGGCGTGGAGAATTGAGCCGGAGGATGGAGGTCAGCGTGGAGATGCCGGCCGGGCACACGCTCTGACAGGAGAGCGCCTTGGAGCAGCCCTTGGCAAAATGCTCGGCGTATTCCCGGCTCAGCTCCCGCGTGCGGTCGGCGGACTGGCTGTGCGCAAGATACACGTCGTTTGCGAAGACGGCGCCGAAGAAATTCTCTCCGCGGATGTAATTCGGGCAGACCTCCAGACAAAGCCCGCATTTGAGACATTTGGCCACGGAATACTGCTGCGGATATTCCGCCTCGCGCGCGCCGGCATATTCGCCCTGATAAACGCCCGCCCGGCGCAGGCTCTCGTCGATCACGCTCTTGTCCACGATCAGATCCGCCACGACGGGGAATTTGCTCAGCGGCTCGAGCACAAGCTCTTTCCCCTTGCAGTCGCGCAGGAACGTGGCGCAGGCGAGGGCGGGCCTGCCGTTGATGAGCATGCCGCATGCGCCGCAGATCTTCTGCATGCAGGAGCATTCCCAGCGGATCCTCGGTGCGCTGCGTCCGTCGATGTCGAACAGGTCGTCGGTATAGTTCAGCGCGTCCAGCACGGCGGCGACGGTCGCATCCGGCTTGCCTTCGTACGCAAAGGACTGCCAGTAGGGCGCGGAACCGGCGTCCGCCTGCCGTTTGATTTTCACGATCATGCTTTTCATTTCTCCTCGGTCAATTGCAGTTCGTATTTCCCATCGGCATAGGAGATCACGCTGGCGCGGGCGTATTCCTCGCTGCGTTCGGGGTGATCCTCGCGGATATGCGCGCCGCGCGTCTCGCGCCGGTTCTCCGCGCAGAGCAAAACGGCGCGGGCGAGCCGGAGCATGGGAACGAGGGTGTAGCCCTGATAGGGCGAGATCTCGCTGTCAAAAATGAGCTTTTCGCCGATGGAGAGATAGTAATCCACGCTCTCGATCCCCTCGCGCAGCCGCTCGCCCGTGCGCGTGATGCCCAGCTTTTCGTTCATGATCTTGGCCAGCTCCTGCTTGACGAACACGGCGGAAAAGCGGCTGTGCGATTCCAGACGGCGCTCGAGCAGGCGCTGCTGCTGTTCGATATACGCCGCAAAGGTGGCCTTGCTCGCGCTTTTTTGTTCGCGCGCCTCGATCGAGCGCGCCGCCATCCTGCCGCTGTAGATCGCCGCGAGCAGCGAATTGCCGCCGAGGCGGTTCGCCCCGTGGTAGATCGCCGCGCATTCGCCGATCGCGTACAGGTTTTCGATATTCGTGCGATGCTCGAGATCGACGTCCAGCCCGCCCATGAAAAAATGCACGGAGGGCGTGACGGGGATGCTCTCCTTCGTCACGTCGATGCCAGCGTATTCCGAGCAGACGGAGGCCACCTCGCTCAGCCGCTCGGCGATATGCTTCCTGCCGAGGTGCGCGATATCGAGATAGACCTGCGAGGGCGCGTCGTAGATGCATTTGGAGACCACGTCGCGCGGCATGAGGTTGCCCTTGAGGCCGTAGAGCTTCTCCATAAAATAGAGGCGCTTGTCGCCCTGAAGATAATACAGCCTGCCGCCCTCGCCGCGCGCGCCCTCCGTGATGAGCAGCTTTTTCTGCGTCGTCTCGATGGTCGTGGGGTGATATTGGATGAATTCCAGATTTTTCAGGCGCGCCCCCTGACAAAAGAGCTTGCCTGCGGCGTAGCCGTCGCACAGAGCGGAGCCCGTCGTCTTGCCGAAGAGGGCGTTTTGCCCGCCGGTCGCCATGACGACGGCGTCGGCCCGGACAGGCTCCATGCAGCGGCGCAGCTCGTCATAAAACAGCGCGCCGCAGCAGACGCCGTCCTCGATCAGCGCAGAATGAAACTGCAGGCCGAGCCTGCGCTCGATCCATTCGGAGCATTCATAGCGGCGGGCCTGCCGCACGAGCGCCGAGACGATCTGCTTGCCGGTGGAGGCGTCCGCAAAGGCGGTGCGCCGATGGCTCTGCCCGCCCATCGCGCGCAGGGCGATCTCGCCGTGCTCGTCGCGCGTGAAGACGGTGCCGATGGATTCCAGCCAGCGCACGATCTGCGGCCCTTCCTCACACATGCCCTGCACCGCGCGCAGCGAGGCGATCTCCCCGCCGCCCTTCATCGTATCGGCGGCATGCTGTCCGGGGCTGTCGCCCTCGCCGAGGGTGTCCAGCGCCGCGTTGATGCCGCCCGCCGCCATAACGGACTGCGAGCGTTCGGAGGGATAGGGCGAAACGAGGCAGGCGTGCATGCCCCGCGCGGCGCATTCGATCGCGCAGGTGAGCCCGCTGATGCCGCTGCCGATGATCAAGACTTTCTTCATCGCGCCGCTCACCCCTTCAAAAAGAACGAGAGCATGCTGCCGCAGGCGGCGGCCATGCCCAGCGCGCCGAGGATATACGAAGCGAGCTCGATCCGGCGGACGGCTCTCTCCGAGCGGGGCAGGCCCAGCGTGATCAGCGCTTTGGGCAGGGAAACGGCCATATGCACAAACACGCAGGCGTAAAAGGCGGCCTCGCCGACGGCAAAACCCGCCCTCTGCGCGGCGCTCAGGCGCACGCGTGCGACGACGTGGTCGTAGGCATGGATATGGACATGCACCAGCGCGATCATCAGCAGCCCGCTCGCGCGCTGCAAAATGGTCGCCAGGTTCGCCTTGGCATGGCGCGGGCTGCTCCCGTCGTGCGCAAAGAGGACGATGGCCATGCTCAGGAGCGCATGCAGGAGCACCGCCGCCATCGTGAGCAGCGGCATATAATGCGAAAGCACAGGGTCATACCAGCCTGTGAGCAAGGTGCGGCAGCCCATGCCCACATGCGCGAGCACGACGGCGCAGGTCACGAGGCTCAGGCCCGCGTTGATCTTTTTCAAAAGCACTGTTTTTCGTTCCTTTCTCCCGCGCACAGCGGCGCGGCTTGCTCAAAGGGCGCGCGTTCAGCCGATCACGCGCATCACGGCGCGGTCGTCGTCGTTGAAATACGTCTTCCCGCCCGTGAAGGTGATCGTCTCCTCCATATAGAAGGCCACGTCCTGCCCGTCCCATTCCGGCACCGCGCAGGTCACGTTGAGTTCGAGCGCATGGCAGGTATTCTCGTGCAGGCGCAGCTCGCCCGCACCCGGCACAAAGCCCTGATTATTATACAGGCCGATGATCGGGCCCGCCCCGTGGCCGTAATTGCCGATGGGATGGGTGTAGAGCATGGCGCGCACGCCCTCCGCCCGCGCCTGCTCCATCGCCGCGCGGAAGATCTCGTTGCCCGTCCTGCCGGCGATAAACTGCTCCCGCACGATGTCCTGAAAGCGATTGCCCACGCGGAAGCCATGCAAAATGCCCTCCGGGATGCTGCGCTCGCCGTCGCGCAGGAGATAGCCCAGGCGCTGGCTGTCGGTGTGCAGGCCCATATATTCGATGCCCATGTCTGTGTGGATGATATCGCCCTTTTCAATGACGACGTCGCTCATGCGCCGGCCGCCGCCTCTGCGCTGCACGTCCACATCCGGCGCAAACCACGCCGAAAGGCCCATGTCGTTGATGCGCTGCATGATGTAATACTCCACGTCGGTCGTGGTCGTGCGCCCGGGTGTGATCACGTCGAGCGAATAGGCCTCCCGCTGGATCTGCTGGGCGATGCGGTAGATCTGTGGGTAGAGCTCGAGCTCTTCGGGCGTTCTCGTCTCGAGCCAGCGCACCGCCATGCGCCCGTCCGGCACGAGCCTGTCACCCAGCCGCTGATAGAGGTTGTCCCAGATATGCTTGGACATCCCGTCCGCCTGCGCGGTGACGGGAGAGACGTTCACGGCGATCTTCTGCGGATCCTTTGCCAGCACCGTGCGCGCGATGACGTCGTATTGATCCTCGTCGGTGGTATAGGCGTGCCTATAATACGGCGAGAGCCGCCCGTCCGGCCGAGAAAGGTTGATCGCCTCGTAGGTCCCGTCCCTGTCGAGCGAGAAAACGAGGCAGCTCAGGCGAGAGGCCGTCTTGACGAGGCTGGGCACGAGCGTCTTGAAGACGGGGTCTTCGTTGTATTCCCTGCCGATGACCATCCACATCTCCACGCCGCATTCGCGCATCAGCCGCGGCATCAGCTCGCGCAGCCGTCTGCCGAGGATCTCGTCGCGCAGCCTGTACTGCTCCCGCAGGGGAAGGATATCCGTTTCTTTTTTGAGCAATTTCATAACCTCATCGCACCTTTCCGCATTGTGCTCTGCGTTTTCCCCATTATAACACCCCAAGCGCCCGGGAGCAACCGCGCCGACCGCCAAGAGGAGGCGGTTGCCCTTCGCGCTTTGCTGTGGTATAGTACATACAGCCGTTTATAAAGATCGGTTTCCCCCGCAAAAACACGCAAAATAAAGCAAACCCGGGAGGGACACGCCATGCAAAACGCAGGCCTCGGAAGCAAGCGCTTTCTCTGGAAGGAATTTCTCCGCAGCGTCGCTGTGATCGCCGTGCCCGTCGCGCTGCAGAACCTGCTGACGACGACCGGCTCGATGGTCGATACGATGATGATCGCCCCGCTGGGCGAGACGACCGTCGGCGCCATCGGCCTGTGCGCACAGTTCACCTCGCTCATGTTCAGCGGCTACTGGGGCTTCGTGGGCGGCGGCATGCTCTTTTTCGCGCAATACTGGGGCGCAAAGGATGACGACGGCATCGACCGCTCCTACGGCATCACGCTCAGCTTCATGATGGCCGTGGCGGCGCTGTTTGCCTCGCTGGCGCTGTTTGCGCCGGAATGGGTCATGCGCGTGTATACGGACAAGGAGAGCATCCGCCAGATCGGCGTGCGCTATCTGCGCATCGTGGGCTTTGCTTATCCCCTGCAGATCCTCTCCATGGCCATGAGTGCGCTATTGCGCTCCACCGCGCGCGTGCGCATCCCCTTTTATGCGGCCATCGCCTCCGTATTGACGAACATGGCGCTCAACTGGGTGCTGATCTACGGCCGCTTCGGCCTCCCGGCGATGGGCGTGCAGGGCGCGGCGCTGGCCACCGTCTGCGCGGCGGCGGTGAACGCAGCCGTCATCCTCCTGCTGGCCAAATTGCAGCGCTTCCCCTATCTGTTCCATTTCCGCCGCCATTTCCACTGGTCGAAGGCGGCGCTGAAGCTGTATCTGCTGCGCTGCTTCCCGATCATCTGCAACGAAGTGATGATCGGCGTGGCGAACATGGTGATCAACATGGTGCTGGGGCGGCAGAGCGAGCAGGCCATCGCGGCGACCGCCGTGTTCCGCACGCTCGAGGGCCTTGTCATCGGCTTCTTCTCCGGCTTTTCCAACGCGGCCTCCGTGCTGGTGGGCACATGCGTGGGCTCGGGCGAGCTGGAGACCGCCTACGAGCGCGCAAAGCGGCTGGTGCTGCTGTGCGGCGGCTGCATCCTGGCGGTGTGTCTCGTGCTGCTGAGCGTACACGCCCCCATCCTCACCGCCATGAGCCTTTCCGGCGAATCCTTCCGCATCGGCTACGGCATGCTTCAGGTCTATTGCATCGCCGCCGTGATCCGCATGTGCAACTGGGCGCAGAACGACACCTACCGCTCGGCGGGCGACGCGACCACCGGCACCGTGCTGGAGATCCTGTTTATGTATCTGCTGGTGCTGCCCTGCGTATGCGTGAGCGGGCTCGTGCTCAAGGCGCCGTATCTGGTCATCTTCGCCTGCTGCTATATCGACGAGCCCATCCGCTTTGTGCTGATGCAGCGGCATATGTATTCGGGCAAATGGGTGCGCCCGGTCACAAAGGAAGGGCAGGCCGCGCTGCCCGCCTTCCGCGCGGCGCGCGCAAAAAAGGCCGCCTCCCGCGCAGCCTGAGTGTTTTTCGTCCGCATAGCGAACGCCCGAAATTGACTTTCGCCGCGCAGGATGGCATAATGAGCGCAGAAAACGCGCGCTATTTCGCTTGAAAAGAGGTATGCCTATGTCGATCACGGTACAGATCATGACGATCCCGGGGGCGCCCGTGGAGGGCACGAACCCGCTGCCGATCTTTCACAATAAAATCGAGGTGGATTTCCCCGCCGCGCCGGAGTTCCCGCAGGAGCTGCGCGAGGACCTCGGCAACCGCACGCCCGTGCTCCCCTATACGCTGCAGGATCGCTATTCCCGCAGGCGCGTGCCGCTGCGCAAGAAGGCGATCGTTATGGAAAACGAGTTCCTGCGCGCCGTCTTCTGGCCGGAGGACGGCGGACGGCTCCATTCGCTCTATGACAAGAAAAACGGCGCGGAACTGCTCATGAGCAACCCGGTCTATCAGCCCGGCAACCTCGCCATCCGCAACGCGTGGCTCTCCGGCGGCATCGAATGGAATTTCGGCACGCTCGGGCATCACGCGCGCACCTGCGATTCGATCTTCGCTGCCGTGCTGCGCGACGAGCAGGGCGAGCCGTTCCTGCGCATGTACGAATACGACCGCACGAAGGAAGCGCTCTATCAGATGGATTTTTATCTGCCGGAGGGCTCTCCCCTGCTCTATTCGCACGTCAAGCTCATCAACCCCTTCGACGTGGATTCCACCTGCTATTGGTGGACGAACATCGCCATTCCCGAGGACGGCGCGACGCGCGTGCTCTCCTCCACGGAAATGGCCATCGTTCTGGGCGCGGACGAGGGCGTGACCTACGAAAAAGTGCCGGAGATCTCGCTCTTTCCGGGCAAGGATCTGTCCTATCCGCACAACGCGACGCGCGGGTTCGATTATTTCTTTCAGGCGCCGCAGGGCACAAAGAGCGCATGGGAAGCCGGCGCCTACAGCGACGGGCTGGTCTTCTTTGACCGCTCCACCGCGCCGCTGCTCTATCACAAGATGTTCTGCTGGGGCAACCACGCCGCCGGCAAGCACTGGCAGGAATACCTTTCCAAACCGGGTGCGGGCTATTATATTGAAATTCAGGGCGGCATCGCCCGCTCGCAGGTACACGACAAGCTCTTCCCCGCGCGCAGCACGATCGAATGGTCGCAATGCTTCGGCGGCATGCGGCTCGACCGCGCGCAGCTGCATCAGCCCAGCTTCGCCGGGGCCAACGCCTATCTGGGCGGCTATATCGACGAGGCGATCGGCGAGGAGGAGCTCCTGCGGCTCGACGCGCTCTTTGCCCGGCGCGCGAAGCTGCGCATGAACGAATCCGAGCTCGTTCATATGGGCAGCGGCTGGGGCGCGCTGGAGCAGCTGCGCATCGCGCGCGAGGGCGGCCGCCCCTTCCCGGAGAGCATGTTCTTCCCCATGGCGAGCATCGGGCCGGAGCAATACCCCTGGCTCGCGCTGCTGGAGCAGGGCGAGCTGCCGGAGGAAGCGCCGGAGCAGATCCCCGTTTCGTGGATGGTCTCGGAAAAATGGCTGCCGCTGCTTGAAAAGAGCCTGCAGCGCCGCGAGTGCTGGAACGCGCTTTTGCACTACGGCGTGATGCTGGCCGAGATGATGGACCGCACGCACACCGCCGTGCCCGCCTCCCGCTGGGGGCGCTATCCGGAATTCCGCGCGCGGGCGCGCAAGGCGCTGGAGCGCTCCGTGGAGCTGTGCCCGTCCGTGTGGGCGCTGCGCTGCCTCGCCTGCCTTGCCAAGGAGGAAAACGACTGGCCGCAGGCCGAAGCCTGTTACGACAGGGTCTTTGCGCTGGATGCGGCGCAGGTTGATTTCGCCTTCGCGGCGGAATACATGCGCTGGCTCAACGAGCAGGGCAAATACGAGAAGGCGTGGGCGCTGTATTCCTCCCTTCCGGCAGAGCATCGCGCGGTCGAGCGCGTGCAGATCAACGCCGCGCAGGCGGCCGTGAAGCTGCGCAGGCTCGACGAGGCCGAGGAGATCTTCCGGCGCGAGGAATACGCCGACATCCGCGAGGGCGAATGCTCGCTGACGGACATCTGGTTTGAGCTGTGCGCGCTGAAAATGGCGGCGGAGCGCGGTATCGACGACCCGCAGGGCGAGGCGCTCGAGGCGCTCATCGACGAGGCATGGGAACAATGCCCGCCGCCCGCGCAGATCGACTTCCGCATGTCCTACGACCGCAAGAGAAAATACAGGCTCGAAGAATAAACGAAACGCTCCACCGCTTTACCGGGTATCCGTAAAACAGTTAAACCGACCTACGATTACGATCATAGGTCGGTTTTCTTACGGTGCTCCGGAGCCCCCCCCTTGTGTAAAGGGAGCGGTCAGCGAAGCTGACTGAGGGATCGACAACCCCTCCGCCCCTGCGGGGCGCCTCCCCTTACACAGGGGAGGCTTTGGCG
>JAUMYC010000076.1 GCA_030528845.1 Eubacteriales bacterium | reverse complement strand
ACGGTTCAGTGTTGTGGCACTGTACCGGTGGTAAGGATCGAGCAGGTCTGACTGCAGCAATTTTGCTGAGTATACTTGGTGTGGATGAAGAAACAATACTTGCGGATTTCACATTGACCAATGAAGTCCTTAATGAAAAAATAGCCTATATCACAGGGGAAGCGGCAAAACACACCTCAGATGAAGACGAACTGGAACAGATAGCTGCACTTATAGGCGTGTCGGCCGATCATATGCAGATGGTGTTTGACCGTGCGCGAGCGGAATGTGGCTCTATGGCAGCATTTGTCCAGCAGAAAATCGGTCTGTCAGATGATGAAGTGCAAATGCTTCGGCAGCGGTATCTGGAATAAGTGATATAAGTGACACGGAAGGCAAAAATCGTACCGCAACCGCGGGCATGGAACAGCTGATTTTTTCCTGTTATCACTTCTGATAAGATTCTGACAAGCATCCATCGTACAGCTATAACAATCTGGATAGTAAAAATAATCAGAACAGCAGGTGCAACAGCCACTAAACAGATTTGTTCAAGACGCAAGTTTCTGCAACGAGTGGGAATAATTTCGCAGAGGCACTTTCCCGGCTATAGAGCCGTAACAGTTCCGTTTTTGCGAAGTTGCGGCAACGATTTGGCAACAAAATTTCATTATTCATAAGCAAAGAGCTAACTGATTTTGATTAAGTCAGTTAGCTCTTTTTGTTTTCCACATTTCTTTGCCGGATGCCATCTAAAGCAGTGTTTTCTTCCGTGGGGCTGATTATGCTTCCCGATGCTTCTGTCACTGTAGATTATCCACTCCGGAATAGTATGCCGTTTGTACAGTCTCCACGCTCATAAGTATGGAGCTTTGGTTGAGAGCGGTCAGAACTTCGTCCATGATGGCTGTGATCTGCTCCTCACTTGTATCGGAAAACATATATATGAGGGTGTTTTCATAGGTGGGGACGCCGCTTTCGTCGGTCCAACTCCCCCGGGCTTCCGAGGAGGTAAAGGCATCGACATATTTAAAGCAGATATCATCTACAATAGCCCGCGCATCATCATTTGAAATCAATTGAGTATATGTATCCTTGTCGTTAAGACCAATATACAGTGTGTAAGTCAGCGTCTCTTTTGCTTCCGGAAAAGAAGTTTCCGGAATGTGATGGGCGGCATACAAAAATACGACAACGGCTATGGTCAATATAAGATTGATCCCCAGCAATGCGGGGACAGTATGTTTTATTTTGTGCATAATTGCAGCTCCTCACAACCGTTGCAGATAAATTAAATGTTATTTACTCCAGAGAATCTTTTTGAAAAGCGCTTTACAACCAGGCATATATACTGTTTTCAGAACGCTGCAAAAAAGGGGCGTGCAAAAACGGCGATAAGCGGAGGGGGGTATTTTCTCGCATTTCAATGCTTGCATCAGCATATCACCGAGTTCCTGCGCAGGGGATCAGCGGCCGGAGAGCTGTCCGTTCCGCCATGCCCCGTTCAGTTTTCCGAGGGCAGGCGGAATCTCTCTTCAAACGCACGACAGACGCTCTGCGGCGTCTCTCCCGCAGCGCCGCGTTCCTCGATGATATGGCTGCAGATGTTCGCATAGTGATCCGCTATCCGCTCCAGCGCCGTGAGAAGATCCACCCAGACGAAGCCCGTCTCCGCCGAGCAGATGTGCTGCCGGAGCCGGCTCACATGGCGCGCGCAGCAGTCCCGCTTGCACGCGTGGATCACCTGCGCGAGCGCGGACGCAGCTTCTGCGGCGGAGGGGTCGGAACCGGTGACGGCGGACATGGACAGGCGGATCAGCTCCTTCATCGCCGCGCATATGGTCTTGAACTCCTCACGGGCCGCGGGAGACAGCTGCAGATCGTCCTGACGGAGCCTGCGCGCGCAGTCCGCGATCTCCATGCTCTGTCTGGAAATGTACCGGAGTTCTCCGGTGATCTTCAGCAGCATGGCCACCTCGCCGCCGGCCGCTCTGTCCAGCGGCAGCGTGCTGAGCCGGATCAGGTACTTGTCGATCTCATTTTTGCGGCCTTCCGTCGCCTTTGCGCTCTCCTGCATCGGCCCTGCCGTTTCCGGATCGTCGATCGCCGCCATCGCCTCCCGCACGCGCAGAGATACGCTGATCGCCATGTCGCAGGTCACGTCGTGGCTGCGCTGCAGGGCGATCGAGGGGAAGGCAAAGAGGCGCTCGTCCAGCTCGGCCGCAGCCTTTTCCTTGTCTGCCTTTCCGTCGGGGACGAGCAGCACCACCAGCTTTTCCAGAAGCCCGGAGAGCGGCAGCAGCAGGAGCGTACAGAGCAGGTTAAACACCGTGTGCACCACGGCGATGCCTGCAGCCGTCGCCGCCTGCCCCAGCACTGCGGGCCGGAACACGCTTTGCATAACGCAGTACACCGTCAGCCACACCGCCGCGCCGAGCACATTGAACAGCAGATGCACCATTGCCGTGCGCTTTGCATCTCTGGACGCGCCGACGCAGGAGATCAGCGCCGTGGCGCAGGTGCCCACGTTCTGTCCGATGATCAGCGGGATCGCGGAGCCATAGGTCACCTGGCCCGTTGCGGCCAGCGCCTGCGTAATGCCGGTGGAGGCGGAGCTGGACTGGATGACCACCGTGAGGAGCATCCCGGCCAGCGCGCCCAGCAGCGGATTGCTGAACAGCAGGAACAGCTCCCGGAAGCCCGGCATGTCCTGCAGCCCGGCAACCGCGGCAGACATGGTCTCCATGCCGAACATCAGCGTGGAAAAGCCCAGAAGGATCAGCCCGGTTTCTTTTTTCTTATCGTTCTTGAGGAACATATAAAAAACCACGCCGATCAGCGCGAGGATCGGGGCAAAACAGGAGGGCTTGAGCAGCTCCGTGATGATATTTCCGCCTTCGATCCCGATCAGGCTGAGCATCCACGCCGTGACCGTGGTCCCGATATTGGCGCCCATGATGACCATAATGGACTGGCGAAGAGACATCAGGCCGGAATTGACAAAGCCCACCACCATCACCGTCGTGGCCGAAGAGCTCTGTATGATCGCCGTTACGCCCAGGCCCGTCAGAAAGCCCATGGCTTTGTTGGACGTCAGCCTGCCCAGAATGCTCCTCAATGCGCCGCCGGCTTTGCGCTCCAGCGCCTCGCCCATGATATTCATGCCGAACAAAAACAGGCATAACCCGCCGATCAGGCCAAATATTTCGTTAACTCCCATGCACGTTCTCCTGTTCTTCCGCCGCCGTTTCATTCTCTGTGCGGCCGGCTTCGGGCCGTGTCTTCAGCCGTTTGCAGGCCGCTTTTTTTATATTCCCTGCGCAAGCTCGCGCACGGCCTTCAGCCCGTAGGCGGGCTCCGCCGCGCGCACCGCGCGCACGATCGCCTCTTCCATGGCGCGGGCGGCCAGCGCGCCCACGACGTTCACGTCGCCGGGCACGTCGCCGAGGGAAAGCGCGTAGATGCTGTCGCCGTCCGCGTTGGTGTGCACGGGGCGGATGGCCCGCGCAAAGCCGTTGTGCGCCATGCCCGCGACCTTGCAAAGCTGCGCCTTGGCCAGCTTTGCGTTGGTGACGACCACGCCCAGCGTCGTGTTGGCCGCATAGAGGTTGCCGGGGACGCTCACGTCCGCGAAGAGCTCCTCCAGCGTGTTGGAGAGGCTGTTCCCGTCCTCGCCGAGCAGACCGGCGATCTGCCTGCCGTCGCGGTCGTAGATATCGCCCAGCGCGTTCACCGCCACCAGCGCGCCCACCTTGAGCGGCCCGGCCTGCAGCGCGAACGCGCCGAAGCCCGCCTTCATGGCGCGGGCCATGCCCCTGTATTTGCCCACGGAGCAGCCCGTGCCCGCACCGACGTTGCCCTGCGCAGGCGCGTCATAGGAGGCCGCCTCGCAGGCGGCATAGGCCATGGCCGCGTCCGGGCGCACGTCCTTTCTGCCCACGCTCAGGTCAAACAGGCAGGACTGGCACACGAGCGGCACCTTTCCCACGCCCACATCAAAGCCGATGTCCCTCTCCTCGAGATAGCGCTGCACGCCGCCTGCTGCGTCCAGCCCGAAGGCGCTGCCTCCGGAGAGCAGCACGGCGTTGATCGCCTCCGCAGAGGCGAGCGGCGAAAGGAGCTGGCTCTCCCGCGAGGCCGGGCCTCCGCCGCGCACGTCCAGCCCGGCGGGGCTCATGCGGTCGCACAGAAGGACCGTGCAGCCCGTGGCGGCCTGCCCGTTCTGCGCATGCCCGAGGCGGAAGCCGCCCACTTCCATAATGCCAATCTCTTTCATTCCCGCCCGCTCCTCCTTTGCTCCTCTGTGTCAAAAACGCCGTCAGGCCCTGAGCTGATATCTCCGCACGCGGTTCGGGCCCTTGCCCACCACGAGCCCATCTTTCATCAGGCGGCGCAGCAGCCCGCGCACTTCCTCGCGCGGCAGGTTCAGCGACCGGGCCAGCTCTGCGCTCGTGGCCGAGACCCCCAGCGTCAGATAATGGATGATCTCCTCGCGCCGGATGCGCATGAGCTCCGCGCCCGAACGCGCGGCGGCATTGGGCGCGCCCTCCGGCTCCACAAAGCCGAGCGCGATCGTGATCCTGTCCGGAGCAAACTCCTCGCGCAGGATCGGCTCCGCCCAGCCGTATTTTTTCCATGCGGCATAGATGTTGGACAGGCCGCTGCCCGTGCGGCTGCTGACGTTGATCATGCTGAACAGGCGCATGAGCGTGGCGTTGCGCGGGTCGGAAACGCCGCCGACCTTCGCCTTCTCCACGGCCACGCGGAAGCCGCCGGGGTTGGTGAAGATGACGCCCCTGCGCGTGCGCACGACGCGCACGCCGATCTCGGCGCGATAATCCGCGTTGATCAGGCAGTTGGACAGCGCCTCGCGTAGCGCGGCATGCACGGGCCTTTCGCCCACACGCCCGCCCTCCTCGGGCAGCTGCGGCGGCCTGACCTCCCGGTTCAGGCGCTCATACACGCGCACATAAAAATCGTAGAGATTTCCGCTCCAGCTGCCTGCGCCGGAATCGATGCGGTCCGTGATCGCGCCGTCCTCGCCCATGCGCTCGATATATTCCAGCGAATAGGACGGAAAGCACCGGACGATCTCATATTCCCGGCCGAACATCAAAAGCCCAGCGGCGGTCGGATGCGCGCGGCCGTCCTCGCCCGGCGCCATCGCGCCCAGCCCGAGCAGAAATTCCTCGTCTTTCAGGCTCTCGAGCGCATGCCCGGGCCGCTTGCCCTTCATGCGCACGCGATAGCCGCGCAGCGAGTCCAGATCCAACGCGGAGATGTCCAGCTGTTCAAAGGTCTGCAGATCCTGCGCCTTGGTCTGCGCGTCGCGCAGCATCGCCTCGACGGTCTCTCGGTCGCAGTGATAGTCGCCCTCGCCGTTGCGCCGATAGGTGCCCTTGATCGGGTCGCCGTCGACGTAGACCGGCCTGTCCTGACGCATGGCGCGCGGCACGGTGATGGCGATGATGCGGCAGTTGTCCGCGTCGATGATCTGCACATCCTTGCTCGTCAGGATGTTCACGCTGGCCTTCTTCGGGTCGTTGACCATATTCCAGAACTGCTCGACCATCTCCTGCGCGTGCGGCAGGTCGATGGGATGCAAAGTGTGGTCTTTCATGTTTTCTTCCACGCCCAGCAAAATGACTCCGCCGATGGTATTGGCAAAGGCGGAATAGGTCTCCCATATGCTGTGCGGCAGCCCGCCCACGGCCTTCTTCGCCTCGACGCGGTTGTTCTCTCTGTAATTTTGAATGTGTTTATAATCCAGCATTTGTTTATCCTCCCCGGGCGCATCTGACTTATTATACCACGCCCGCGCGGCAAAACCAACGCAAAGCATGGGCGCTCCGCCTTCTTTTTCTCAAAAAACCCACTGTTTTCTGCATTTGTTTGTCCACTGCCGCAAAAACTTCTGTTTTTCCGCAGTATATCGCATTGCAAACCGCCGCGGTGTGTGCTATATTTTATTGTAGAATAACAGGCTTTTTCTCTCTGCGCGGCCGCGCCGCAAGAGAACAGAATACGGATTGTGAGGGAAAACAATATGCACAATGAGAAAAACATCCTCTTAGTCTCCATTGAAAACCTCGTGCCCGGCCGTCCGCTGGTGTACACCTACTCCTACTCCTGCGAGGGCGAGGGCGAGCTGCACTACTGCAACAGCCTGCTGCGCACGGAAGCCGGCGCCAAGTATATCCTCTCCCACCACAAGATCGACGAGATCATCGTCATCGGCTCGGATGCGACCTATTCCTCCGAGGATCAGCTCGAATCCGCCGCGCTCGGCCGCGCCAGCGACATCTATAAACCCGACATCCGCAGCATGTCCGAATACAGCCTCTTCCGCTATCGCATCGCCGAATATCTGCAGGGCATCGACCTGGAGGAATACGACGTGCTCAACCACCTGAGCGAGGAGAACCAGCAGAAGCTGATGGCCCTGCTGGCCGATTTCCAGCGCGAGCTCAAGCTCAAGGAAGGCCGCCTGCGCACGGATTCCTTCTTCGACAGGCTGCGCCGCGAGCCCGCTCTCTTTGAAAAGCTGACCTCCTCCATCACGGAAAACCGCTATCCCCTCGTCTCCTGGCTCAAGCGCTATATCTACTCTCAGATGACCGACGCGCTCAAGATGCGCGCGCTCGAGAGCAACGAAGATCTGCGCATCCGCTTCATCCCCACCGTGACCAAAAACGAAGACGGCAGCGAGACGCAGAACATCAACGCCATCGTCAACGCCATCATGGGCGAGGGCGAAGAACCCGTCAACCTCTATGTGGACATGCAGGGCCTGAACCATTCCAACGGCTTTGGCATGATGACGGTGCTCTCCATCCTCAACAACGAATGGATGGCCCGGCTGCACCTGCGCAAGATCCTCGGCTCCGTCGAGGACGATTCCGGCTTCGCGCAGGAGCTTTGCGACGACAAGGAAAATTACGAGATCAGCACCCTGCTGGCCGGCATGAACTCCTTCATCCAATACGGCCGCACGGGCATCATCCGCGACTTCTGGGACAAGCAGCACATCAAGAACGAGCGCATCGAACGCCTGCTCAACGCCATGCAGTATGTCGACGACGGCATCTCCCTGTGCAACATTCCCGACCTCGAATACGGCATCCGCGAGCTGAGCTATCTGCTCAACACCGAGAAGATCGACGAAACGCCCGACACCATCTCCAGCGTCTTCGCCATTTTGGAAGACGGCATCCAGAGGGACTACGGCCCGCTGCTGAACTACGACGAACAGGGCAATCTGAACATGCTCGAGCTGGTCAAATGGGCCTATCGCAAAAAGTTCTTCCAGCAGACGCTCACCATCATCGAATCCCTCGCCCCGCGCGATATCGTGCGCAAGGGCATGCTCTATTACGCCAACGACGATCAGTCCCGCGACGAAGCGCTGATCGGCTTCAATGCCGACTTCTGGTCTCTCTCCAAGCGCGACGCCTACCGCTTCAACGATGTGGACCATTACTTCATCAAGACCCACGGCCGCAGCGTCGTACGCTCCAACGGCAACCAGCAGAAGCTGCACCAGGATCTGGCCCAGCTGCACATCCGTACCATCAAGGAGGACATCCCCGACATGCTCCGCTCCTACTCCCTGATGAAGGATTACACCCTGCTGGAAGAGCTGCTCTATTCCTACTACTACATCGGCACCATCCGCAACCAGGTCAGCCACGTCATCTCCGACGAGATCCGCTACCCCGGCCAGCGCCTGATCAGCACGCAGAACGAAAACGTGCGCGTGCTCGACGAATCCATCCACCACTTCATCTCCGTGTTCGAGCAGGCTGTGGAGGACATCGGCGACGCCGAGCTCGACGTGGTGACGATCAGCTCGGGCGAGCTGCGCGCCTACACCAACTCCCACAGGATCTTCCCGAACAAGGGCAAGAACTGAGCGGCAGCCCCGCGGCTCTAAAAAAAAACAAAACGGCGGCTCTTCCTTCGGGAAGAGCCGCCGTTTTGTTCTGTCTTGTCGAACCTCAGCGCTCGGTATCGCGCAGGATGCCCTGCATCCTTTCGTCGAGCTGGGCCGCGAGCTCTGCGCAGCCCTGCAGGCGCTGCTGCAGGTCCTCGGAGACCTCGTCGCGCGCCTTGTAGCGCAGCGAATGCTCCAGGCTCGCCCACATGTCCATCGCGATCGTGCGCAGCTGGATCTCCACCGGCACGAGCTCCGTCCTCTTGGACAGGAACACCGGCACCGACACCACCAGATGCAAACTGCGATAGCCGCTGGGCTTGGGCTCGCGGATGTAATCCGCCTTGCGCAGGAGCGTGATGTCGTCCTGCGAGAGCAGCATGTCCGAGAGCGTGTAGATATCGCTGGTATAATTGCACACCACGCGCAGCCCCGCGATATCGCGGACGTTCTCGCGCAGGCTCTCCAGCGAGAGCGGGATGCGCTTGCGGATCATCTTCTCCGCGATGGAGTCGGCCGTCTTCATCCGGCTCTCGATGTGATGGATCGGGTTGTATTCCTGCAGCATGGAGAATTCCTCGTCGAGCACCTCCAGCTTCGTGGCCACTTCCATCATCGCGCCGCGATAGAGCGGGCTGAGCTCCATAAAGCCCGCGACCAGCGCGAGCACGCGCTCGGAGCCGTATTCCTCGCGCCCCTGTTCCACCGCCAGATGGCGCAGGCTCTTGATATTGAACCGGCTGGTCTTTTCCAGGATCATCCATCTTCACCTCACAGGCGTCGTGCTTTTCTCTTTCTATACAATAGTATACACCGCACCTGTGTCAAAAGAATGACGAAAGCGGGGGGCTATTTTCTGCGCGCGCTGAACACGGCTTCAAAGGAGCCGCCCTCGCCCTCGGGCAGGATCACGGCGGAGCCGTCCGACGTGGGGTACACGCCGCCCTTGCTCTTCGCCGCATATTCGAGCACCCAGCCGCCGAGCTCCATGACGTCGCCGGAGACGGTCGAGCCGTCCGGCTCGTCCTCCGCAAAGGCGTGCAAAGCGACGCCGCCGAGCTCCTCCGCGCTCGCATCCCGGCCCGTCGGGTCCAAAGTATCGCAGAATTTCAAAATACGCATCGCGTCCGAGCCAAACACCCACATCTCCCGATACAGCGGGCTCTCCGCCACGCACAGCGAGACGGCCGAAAGGCCCATCTGCAAGCGCGGCACGAAGAGCATGCTGCCGTCCTCGCCGGCCTCAGCCTGCACGGAGAGCCGCACCTCCTGCACGACGCCCTCCTGCTCTATGATCTCCAGCACCGGGTCGGTGCCCATCACGATCTGCACCACGCCCGGCACCTCTATCTCGTTGCCCTGCGCGTCGATCCTGCTCAGCCCTGTGCCGTAGTTCCAGATCACGTCGTTGTAATTTTCGGCGAATTCCTCCGCCGTGAGCGCGCCCCTGTGGGGCGGCACGAGCCCGAGGCCCATGCAAAAGACGATCATGGTCGCAAGCGCCCCGCGCAGCCCCAGATACAGCGGCACGCGCCGCGCGCCCACGCCGCGCTGCACGATATAGGATTCATCCTCCCAATAGAGCGGCGTGCCGTCCTCCGCGTCGCGGTAGCGCTTCCACTGAAAGCGCAGCTCGATCACGGGCAGGTTCATGCAAAGGCCGTGCCAGAGCACGCCCTTTGTGCGTTCGCGCGCCTGAGCGAGCGTGAGCTTTCCGCCGCCCTGCGCGCATACGCGTAGCCCCAGCGCCCATTTGCCCGGCGTCGTGCCGAAAAAATGCAGAAGCAGCGGCTCGAGCCCCAGCATGACCATATCTCCGATCAGAATGCCGAGGATCGTCCAGAGCATGCCGTCGGAGCGCTGCAGCGGCGGGAGCGCAAAGCTCAGAAAGATCGTCCAGAAGCAGGTGTAGATCTGCCAGTCCAGCATCCTCGCCCAATACCTTCGCCAGAGGCTCACCCTCGGCAGCGTTTCCTTGGGCGGCGCGATGGGAGCGGCCTGCTCGCGCCACGCCCCGCTGAGATATTTCTTCGCGTCCAGCTGCGCAAAGCCCTCGCCGCTTTCGCGGATGGCGTCGCAGATCGCGATGCTCTCCTCCGCCCTTTGGCGGACGGCGGAAAAGTCGCGGCTCTTTTCGCGCATCACGTCCTCGAGCGTTTTCCTTCCCTCTTTGATATCGCGGATCTGCGCCACGGAGCAATCCAGCGCACGCAGCAGGCTCACCTTCTCCAGCGTGCGCACGTCCTCAAGAGAATAGTCCCGATAGCCGTTTTCCAGCCGGCCGGGAGCGATCAGCCCCTCCTGTTCGTAATAGCGGATATTCGCACGGGGCATGCCCAAAGCCTGTTCGATTTCCTTGATCGTCATGGTTTTTTCCCTCCTTACGGCGCAAGGATACGCTATAAAGCCGCTTTACAGTCAAGCGTTTTTGTCGATTTTCTTCGTTTTTTGGCGTTTTTTCTTTTTTGCGGGGCGCGCGGCTGCGCTCTCTCTTATGGCGCATTATAGCACACCACGCCCCCGCCGGGGAATGCCTCCGGAGCCGATTCCGGCGGCGCGGGGCCTGTTCTACGGGCGCGCCCCGCCCCTGCGGG